>PBXZ01000059.1:0-50584 GCA_002729415.1 Candidatus Poribacteria bacterium
TTTGGCACTAACACTTGTAATTCAAGAACTTGAATCAAGTTCTCTCTGGATATACTTCAATATATAGATCAACGGATCGTAGCTCTAATTCCGGGTTATAAGGTGGGTAATCGACCTCTCAAATTCAACCCTGAATTAGCTATAACTATTATAGGATTGTGCGCTGGCACGCAGCAGCAACAAAACAATGGCCAGTTTTAGATTATGTTCTGGTATTTGGAACCCAATTAGGATACTCGTTGCTCATGTCATTTTTTACCAAACGTATGGTTAAAAATTAATTAATCATTGTATATTAATCAGATAGAATAAAATCCACGTCCTAGTTAGAAAACACAGGCCAGAACTATCTTACATTGTAACCCTATTTACCAAAATCATCTATACTATAGCACATAAAATACCTTGTAGATGATACACCGTTTAACAAATAAATTCGATTCTAGCAATTATCCTAATCTATGCCAAGTTAGCGATAACCCAGTACAAAATTTTGCTAAGCGATATAGTGAGTGTATATTTTCACTCGTCGACGATACAGTAAAGGAACTTTTCTCCTCGAAGGAACAATTCACGACCAGCAAGAGCCACCGAGGCACTGAAAGAGTCATCAAGTTGGTTTATCGCCAATATACGGGGATTCCGCTCATGGCTGATTACCAATGTTGTGCCTGAGCGGTCGGTGATATACAATCGGTTAGCGGCGGCTACTGGTGAAGCGTAGACATTTCCGATGCCACTAAGCCGAAAAGGACCATCGATTTCTTGACCTGTCTTCGCTTTTACCCGCGACAGGATTCCTTGATAATGACGAAGAAAATACAACCACTCACCATAAAGTAATGGTGATGGTACATACGGTGTGCCTCGTGTTCGAGTCCAAACCACTTGACTGCTACTAGTAATATCTCCTTGGGCCCCATCCAACCGAATAGCCAACAGTGCTCTTTTATCATAGCTACTACCAACATACACCATACCATCAGCCGATACTGGCGATGCTACGATGTTAGCAGAAAGCCCACCGCACTCCCAAATCACATTACCAGTAACTAGGTCGTACCCTCGAACACGACTTGTACCACTGACAATGACCTGTGGTTTCCCCTTGACCTCGACTACGATTGGCGTTGCCCACGACGTTACCTCTTTACGTTTAACCTTCCAAAGCTGCTTTCCAGTGTACTTGTCGAAAGCAACTACAAAAGACTGGCCTTCATGATCCCAGTTGATGATTAGTGTTTCATCGTGAATCACTGGCGAACTTCCTTCTCCATGTCCATGTTTGGTTTGCATTTGGCCGAGGTCCTTTTCCCATTGGACTACACCATCTAATCCAAGGCAGTAGAGTCCGTGTGATCCGAAGAAAACAAACAAATATTCACCATCGGTTACTGGCGAGTTAGAAGCAAAGCTGGCTGTAAAATGTCCCCCCTCACGTGGCAGTTCCTTATGTATTATTCGCTGCCAGAGAATCTTCCCGTTATGACGGTTTAAAGCAAGGGCCATAAATTCCTGATGACGTGTCACCGGTAGATTGTCATGTGATCCTAGAGCGCCACTATATTTGGGATCCAAAACGTCACCGTAAGGGACAGCAGCAGTGATGAAGACATGATTCCCCCAGACTATTGGTGTTGAGTGACCGATACCCGGCATTGGGATTCGCCAGCGGATGTTTTTACTTTCGCTCCATTCTACTGGAGGGTCAGCATATGGTGCAACACCAGCACTCAAGGGGCCACGCCACTGCGGCCAGTAGCGACTTGCTTCGGTACTAACCTGATCATCATTGATTGCCGCCGACGTCAGCAGCAAAGATATCGCCAATATGCTTACTAATTGCCTTGCCATAATATTTTCAATGCACAAATAAATATTTGTTTAACGTGGATATAGCAAAATACATGAGGGTAGCTAATGAACTGAGCTGGGCTCTCACGTGGCTGAAAAGCTGGGTTCGATCTGTTGATTCTCAATGTCTTTGCTCCTATATATCCTGTTTATCTTAGGCTCAGCCAACGTCTCGTTTTCGTCTTTTAGAGAAACAGCATTAATTTCCGATTTTGCTAGCAATTAGATTATAAAATGAAATTCTAAATTTCCTGCCTTTTCTTTGGTCAAATATCATTGGTGAGGATAAATCACCAGCCCCAATTCTCCATGCAATGGTGGATTAATGTAAAGGTAGCTGAGGAATAAGTTTCTTGATGACTTAATTCTTTAATCAGGGGGGCATCAACGGGGATACAAAACATATGTGTATAACCATGAAGAGGTTTGGGATATCCCTGTTGGGCACAATGAACACACTGAACATGTAGTAGCAGCACAGGAGATTGTGTGCTTTCCAAAATGATATCTTTTTTCCTTCCANCGTAAAGATAAGNCACAGATCCGAGATNCNCTCGTAGGATTGNTTCAANGGATTGCATTCTTTCGCAATCTAAAGAGATGANACCTAACTTCGNTGCAATTGAAATTGNTACCAATGGGAANCTTGTCATCATTAGCNTNANACGATTTTCACGTGNNNATCCCAGTATCCATAGATATGGCATACCCACGTGAGCANAAAAGATAATGTTTTGGAACGTGAATCTCCGTATTNATGAACTACATGAAAGCATCGAGCACCCTGCACGATGCCGAGCCCATTCAGGACGTTTCNCNGCATATTCCTGTTTTNNGGATTGTTCATCGTAAGGATANCGGAGTAATTCCAGCAATTCNTTTATCATGGAATTGTCACCTTGTTCNGCTTTATCNATAGCCANTTGNGCCATATAATTACGCAGAACATAATTTGGNTTAATACTGTTCATCCGCATACGCCTAGTCTCATTTGAAATTCCAGCGCGGCGNACTCGTTCTATGTAGCTACATATCCAATTATTGATGCGCTTTACATTGTCANTAGTTAACTGTGTCGGCTGATAATANGCATCCATGATNGGTTCCATGAGTGTTANGCCGTTTATATTAGACGATGATTCAACTTCAGCATCAATCAAGGCTAATTGGCGGTAAAAAATGGTCATGTCAGTTTCGACTAACTGTAGAATAGCAAGTAGTTCAGTAACTAATGTCTCGTCAGTTGCCGGCTCGAAGGNANTCANACCCAGTTTTTGACNCATCATTTTTCGCCACCCACGCTCAAATTCTTTCGCNTAACTGTCTAATATACTTTGCAATGGTTCTGCTTNTTCAATCAANGGATAAATTGTTTGTGCCAGCTGAGCTAGGTTCCAGTGAGCAATGTGAGATTGATTGCCAAAACAGTAACGTCNCCCTTCGGCATCGGTGGTATTAGGAGTCCAGTCAGATGAGTAATTATCCANCCANCCATAGGGACCATAGTCAATCGTNAGNCCTANAATAGACATGTTATCAGTATTCATGACNCCGTGAACAAANCCCACACGCATCCAGTGAACAATTAGCTCNGNTGTCCGCTGACAGACCTCATGGAACCAANTTAANTAGACTTCTNNCGATGGTTCCCCCANGTGGGGGAAATCGGTACGGATAGTGTAATCTACTAGTTGCTGTAGCACGTCAGTTTCCNTACGAGCTGAAAAAATCTGAAAATTGCCAAAGCGTGTAAACGAGGGAGCCACNCGGCAAACAACTGCTCCAAGCTCCAACTTAGGATTACCATCATAAAACATATCGCGGACAATTTCTTCACCAGTNAATGTCAGGCTTAAGGCNCGTGTGGTGGGAATCCCTAAGTGATACATCGCTTCGCTGCATAAGAATTCACGTACCGATGAGCGTAAGACAGCCAAACCATCAGCCCTTCGNGAATAAGGCGTCTGGCCTGCACCNTTAAGTTGTAGCNCCCANCTTTCTCCTTGTTGGTTGATGACCTCTCCCAAATTTATTGCACGTCCATCACCAAGTTGGCCTGCCCAGTGACCAAACTGATGGCCACCGTAACANGTAGCNTAGGGGNTCATCCCNTTCAGCATACGATTTCCTGAAAAGACCTGCTCAAAATCAGGTGATTCGCATTCCTCATCAGTTAGATTTAGTATCTCNGCTACCTCTTTTGCATAGGCGATGAGCTGCGGCTGCGAGACTTTCGTTGGTTTNACGAAGGAATAACAGGCNCGCATTACCTGACGACAATAGTTTTCNGTTTCGGGATCGGCAGGTAACTCATGGATAAAGCGNTTGTCAAATCTTAATGTCTNCAGNGTTTGGTAAGNCATTCCTTATNCCGTGAGGTTGGTANGTATATATGCTTCTATTTAAAGGTCTATCATNCANCTGCTAAATGNTTATTNGGTTCTTATTTTNAACATGTTTTTAATAACTTTTCCCGTCNAGANATGCGNATCACATGGTCTTCANATAACGATGGANATTGAACAAATACCNAATTTNAAAATAGACTTCTCGCCCAACAATGTGTTTAATCTTTGCATACCAAAAATTTAATCGAGCACCCGTTTGGATTTTTATGAGAAAGTTTTCTCTAACGATAATAAGAAAGATGTTTCTGTTACAACAATTGAGTTCAACACTCAAATATTTTAGAGCTTTCTCATCCTCTCAACTGCATCCCAAACNGCAGCGGCAACATATGCATTTTCCTCNTCACTCATTAATTGGGTNCAACGAGATACAAAATAANCGTTTCGCCGTTTCCACCGAAACTGGGAGTTTGTCTATCTNATCGNAGGTTCGCCTATGAATGTATGGTTNGGCTTCCCAAACAGGAGGATTTGCCACCATCGTGCNAACGTTATATTCCTCTTGAAGCATTTGACAAAGCTGATCCCTCTTTTTCCCACNCCATTTTTGNGGAACTAGCAGCGTAAATAAATAGAATGTATGATCACAATCTGGTGGCTCAAATGTTAAAGTNAATTCNGGTATNCCTTCNAACATCTGCAGGCGATCGTGGGCGCGTTNCACTCGTTGCTCNATCATAGTATCGAGACGACGTAANTGGACACTNCCTACTGCCGCTTGTACTTTGGTCATCTTATAGCTGNACCCCCAAGTATCCNCATCATTACCCCATTGACGAATCCCNCGTAACAGTTTTGNCAATTCTGCATCGTCTGTAGTAATCATACCACCTTCCCCAAGCGTCGTCATCAGTTTCATTGTGTGAAAGCTGAACACGTTCATCCAACCTTTCTTNCCAATCTTGGTTTCTTTATACCCACCGCCACANGCACGGGCTGCATCACCAATCACTTTCAGAGGGCCATGAGTNGGGTGTGGGTGACATTCNGCGATATCTAGATAGATCATCCATTGGTGCTGAAAGACCATTCATATGAACTGGNAAAATTGCTCGTGTTTTCGGAGTAATTCGTCGTTCAAGGTCCGTTGGNTCACAATTAAAAGTACGTGGGTCGATCTCACAGAACACCAGANTNGNTCGTTGTCNAAGTNCTGCTAGCNGCGACGCTTTGAAATTGATAGCTGGACAGATAACTTCATCTTCTGGTTCCAAATTGAGGCTGATCATTGCTAGATCNAGTCCCACACTCGCAGTNCTAAGTGAAATTGCGAATTCAGTTCCACAATAATTGGCAAAGGATTGTTCAAAGTGAAGGATTTCGTCAACAATGAAGCCAAATCCNACCCGCCAGTCCATTGAATCTCGGATGGCCTTTGTAGCAACTTCAATCTCCTGCTCTGTGTACCAAGCTCCCAAGTTGGGTTCGGCAGNNAACAATTGTTGGGGTCTATGCATNNTAAGAATATCCCGACGTTGCTTTTCNTTCATTTAAGACTTTCCTCCNACAGTTTTATATTGGATATANTAATAGTCACAATNAGGATTTTTCCATTTGTTTGGAATAATATCAACATCNTNTATAAAACTTATATTNAGCCNAATTAATCCGTTCAAAATAGATTCCATAGTAGGACATTCATATCCATTTTTCTCTTTAATCAACATCANAATAATAACTGCTAACTTAAANGCAATCTCAAACAATTTAGGACCTAAATNTTAGGGAGCNCCATTCAATTCCCAAGGAGGCAGACCAATNAATTTNTACTCAACATTNGTNNTCTCTATAATGACTTCGTAAACTGTACATTTNGTATGAGGTTGCCATCCGTTTCTATAAAANACNTAGCTGACATTCATGATCAGGGCCAATCNAATCTTTNCNNNNGCNACTGTATTACTCTTGATTTAATTGTTTGTTGCTCCCNTCTATTAAATCGAATTGTCNACATCAATCGCAGCTAAGGTTGACAGTNCATNAGNTCAGCAATCGCTTTTTTGACCACCTCTTCTACTTCTGGCTTGAAGGGAGCACTTTGTTTCCAGCGTTTATAAGCCTCAACTTCATATCCACCTTGCATCANGGCTTCGGCTGTCGGTACGTATGTTTGACATCCTTGCGTGTAACCGAANGCCAGTGTTGTATCGGGNTCTCCCAGTTGCTGGGTATANGCACCATATTCCAAAAAGAACTCACCAGACAGTCCAACCCAATTCAACTCACCCAGTTGNAACCTAGAAAAAGTATAAGTTCGATAATTTGATACGCGATCCTCTGCTTGTTCTAATCGAACCTGTTGGACCCATTGGCGTTGAGCGATATGAAANCCANCTCTCCAAGACCTAGATGTATNATCCTTTCTTTGGGATTCNATTGACTGGGTCGCTATGTGGTCTAATTNATCTANTGATAATGGCTTATCAATCGGCAACTGAGGTTTACTGCGCCAAGTGTGGATGGCNTCAATTGATAGATTNCGGCAATTTTGCAGACCATCCTGNACGGCTTCTGCCAACTCNTGACCGCATGAAATTGCGTCTGCTTCGGTTCCCGGTCGGAAANGGTCTCCTNCATCGAGATGAGGCCTAACATTACCAAAAACNCCNGGTAAGAACAGNGCNACGGCTGAGNCGTATTCTTCTTCCAGTATGAGTTGTGCCCANCCCGGATAATCTCCAGAAATTTTAGGACCTAACAAAATTGTCGGATGACAACAGTAGCTGAATAAGACACCGATTAGGATGTNGTCTTCATTGCGACAGCTAATCACTGGCACACTTTTATCAACTATTCCATCTGGATTAGGAGCCATACTACAATTGCCGTTTTCGTCAATTCGGCGACGATTGACATTGAAGTCGCAGGTTGATCGACCGAATTGGACGGAGATAGGTTGCAANTCCTGCAGTAAACCAACAATTAAGCTGACCAGACGAGCTTTCAAACCAGCTAAATAAGGACTGAATCCGCCGTAAAGATCAATTGGACACAAAATTGGTGCTGAATGACTGTGACTTCCGGCTATCCATATCCGCTCAGGAGCAATACCGACTTTTCTGGAGAGAGCTGTTTCTAAGTCCATAACCTCAGCTACACCAACGCCAAGAACATCTAATGTCACGATGATGGCTGGTAACGAACCTGCATCGAGGATAGCCACCCTTGCGTAAATCTCGTCCAGTACACCTTCTGTCTGAAAGAAAAAATCGGGAAAGGTATTATTGATGGGCGGTGTGATTGAAACCTTGCCGAATGCAGCCTTCATAACCTTTACCTCCTAGAACCAACATATCATTTAATAATAATCTGTGTTTTNAAAGTTGGGAAGCCTTTATCTCAATACTATCATGTATCAGCCTGNNTCTTATAGATAATTGTCCTATTTGGTAAAATTTGGTAAAATACGGAAAACTGAGTTGGATGANATCATGACAANACTAGCTATTAATGGTGGNNAAAGAGTACGNNATACCCCGTTTCCCAANCGANTGCCNTTTGGTGAAAGAGANGAAGAATTGCTCCTNCAGGCCNTACGGAGCCAAAACNTATTTGGTAAAAGTGGTACTTTCGTCAAAGAGTTTGAGCAGCAAGTNGCCGCTTTTTATGGAACAAATTATGCCCAATCATCGACCAGTGGGACAGCAGCCATTCACACNGCAGTCGGCGCTGTNAATCCTGAACCGGGAGATGAGATTATCACTGCTCCTATTACTGATCCTGGTAGCGTAATGCCNATCCTAATGCAGAACGCTGTGCCAATTTTTGCCGATGTTGATCCTCTATCGCTGAACATGAAACCAGACTCCATAGAAGCTAANATTACCGACCGAACCCGCGCCATCATCTTGGTACATCTCTTTGGTCANCCNTGTGAAATCGACCAGATNACCAAAATTGCCGAGCAGTACAATTTGATCTTGATCGAGGATTGTAGTCAGACTCACGCTACCAAATACAAAGATTGCTACNCCGGGACATTCGGACAAATGGGTTGTTTCAGNCTTCAGCANTCCAAACATATGACGACTGGTGATGGNGGGTTTGTCATCACTAATGATGAAGANACCTATATCCGGCTCAAGTTATTTTCCGATAAAGGCTGGGACTACCAGTACATGGGCGATCGTGATCATGCCTTTTTAGCCCCAAACTATCGNATGACCGAAATGCAAGGNGCTGTTGGTATTGCCCAACTGGAAAANGTCCGATCAGTGGTCGAACGTCGCGTTACNCTAGGCGCACAACTNACTAATGAGATCACTGACGCTCCTGGTATCGAAACTGTCCCTTTACCAGAGGACAGGGAAGTNTCTTGGTGGAATTATATCTTCCACATTACTGGNCATGATGCAGGAGAATTCTGNCGTGCTGTCACCGCTGANGGTGTACCGGTGTCGCCTCACTACATCAAAGATCCAATTTATATGCGAGGTGGCTTTTTNACCAAAGGACAAACCTANGGAAATAGTGGCTTCCCATTTAACAGTCCTTACGTCTCACGTCAATANCATTATNGCCCAGAACTGGTGCCCAATGCTGTCCATGGACTTAGTACGGTAGCGGTGCTGGGAATNCATGAACACATGGATTCTTCAGACATCGACGATATGGCGACAGCCATCAATAAAGTAGCGAATGTACTAACGAAAGCATCTTGATGTATAATACCGTGCGTGTGGGCTGCTTAATATCAAAGGGATTTTATGTATTTAGCGCTATCGCTTTCTGTACCAGCATCATTTTAATTCCACCTGTTCCTAAAAACCCAATTCAAGGTTTGGAAAAACGAAGAGCAAACTATTACTTCGGTGTGCTAATTTGCTCACCATCCAGAAATGACTGCATTTTATGATGAGTTGGTATAGTGGGCAAACTCGCGTTCGATATTATCTTGATCGCTTTAGGATACCATTTTTTAAATAAGTAGATTTATATGATGGAATAGCTGGAAATAGAATTAGGGTTCACAACTAACGAACTAAATAACACAAAGGAGCTGGTGAGTGACAAAGACATCTTAATTTTTGATGAGTTTAAACTCAATTTCCACCTTACCTAGTGGCATAAGCGATACTCACACGAAATGCTTGCTAAATTCGTACTTTGACTATCATTCGTGGCTTTATCGTCTATTTCTTCTGTCCCACTCCTAATCCGATTAAAGGTAAAACAAAATGGTTGAAATTCAGCCCATGTCCCAGTTATTCAGGATATCCCAACCAGTCTTTTGTTTTCCTAATGGACTAACGGAGCATTATTCTTCCATTTGTTGTGCCGAGAACGCGGGAAATCGCACGCCGAATATAAACATACTGTTGTTTCCAGGTAATCATGAACGTCAAATTCCTCCATATTCACAAAGCCATCATGGCCTTAGCATCCTAGAAACTCAAGGGTAAAGTGTGAACAATATTTCATAGACATCCAAATGGTCTTAGTATTTATTTGCTGATTAATCATTTGCCATAATGCGTTGAATGTAATTTTATAAGGAGTCAATCATGAAACTAGGATTTTTGACAGATTATAACCAAGAAATCGTTAAGTTTGCTGGCATTGATCCATCGTTCAACTGCCTTGAAATTTCCGGTCCTCCGATGGAGTGGATTGGGGATACCGGTCAGGCACAGAATGCACGCTTAAGTGCTCTTAATCTGTTGAGTAAAAACGGATTAACTATTTCCTCATTTTTGATTCAGTGGCCATCGATTCGAACTAGCAAATCTGATCTTACGGATGAACTTGATCGAATGGAAAAAATCATGGATGTTTGTCAGGTAATGGATAATGCCATCATGGCGGGTGCAGGACCTTTGGGTTATGATCCTGAGATCAGCCTAGAAGGCAACGTTGCCCGCTACAAAGAGGTCTACTCGCCTGTAGCTGATTTAGCCGAAAACCGAGGGATTAAAGTCGCATTTGAGAATTGGCCAGGTGATCGTCGATTGGGTCCCTTCGGCGACGGCGCTAGTCTAGCGGTTACACCAGAAACCTGGGGGCTGATGTTCGAGGCCGTACCATCATCAGTCATGGGATTAGAACTCGATCCCTCCCACCTCATTTGGCAAAAGATTGACGCCCACTTAGCCCTAGATGAATTTGCCGATCGCGTGCACATTATTCATGCCAAGGATACTGAAATTTTCGATGGTCGTGTTAAACGCGATGGTATATTCCATCGGAGCTCTCGTGGTTGGGGGCATTGGGGACGCTATCGTCTGCCTGGGTTCGCTCATTTCGATTGGCAGAAATTGCTCGTTATGTGTCACGAACAACAGATTGAATGTCCAGTAGTGATTGAACACGAAGATCAGGTTTTCAGTGGAGATCGACGGTTAGAAGGTTTGAGACGAAGTGGAAAATTCCTAAGAAATTGTTTGTTACAAGCCTAACATAAACTAAAATGCTATTGATTCAGCAACCTACGTTGATAAGTACGAGGGTTAATGTCCTAAAAAAAATCCGAATTGGTGTTTGCATTGAAGTGCTAGCTAGATGAACAGGGAAAAAGTCATCAGCAAAAAACTAAACGATACTCTTCAATGTCTTTGCCAAATAACCTATTTCAAAATTGCAGATCTGAAATCTTATACGAAGTGACCTCGCACGGCTTTGCGCCTCTTAAACCCAACTCCATAACGCCAATCGACTTTAGAAGCCAACTATACTTCTTGACAACCTTATCAAGCAGTAAATATAATTTAACCAGGATGTCGCCTATAATTAGCTATCCTCCAAAATTTCCAGCAGATAGCATCGGATAATCGCATGCTGGGTGATTCCGCAATGTTGAAAGATATTTTGGTGTTAGCGAGGACTTTCCTAGTAGAGTATGAATATTTCTTCGGATTTTTAGAATCCTCTGGGTAATTGAATATGAATGTCATTATCGTTTCTGATAAAAATCATATGGGGCAAGTAGCTGCAGATCTTATTGAGGCAGACATGAAAAATAAGACACCCTACGTACTAGGGCTAGCTACAGGAAGTACCCCCATACCTCTTTACCAAGAATTAATACGTCGTAACCAAGANACAGGGCTTGATTTTTCCACCACTGTTTCTTTTAATCTGGATGAGTACGTNGGATTAGAAGCAAACCACGATCAAAGTTATCGNTACTTCATGGATCANGAGTTGTTTGATCACATAAATATCAACAAAAGTAGCTACTTTTGTTCCCGATGGCCTTTCAGAAAACATTGAAGANGTAGGAAGAAATTATGAAAAGGCAATTTATGGTGTGGGAGGCCTTGATTGTCAAGTGCTNGGCATTGGTACTAACGGACATATTGGTTTCAATGAGCCAGGNTCTTCGTTGGCATCCCGAACCCGAAAGGTCAGACTAACAGAAAACACNATTTCGGATAACTCTAGGTTTTTTGAGCGGAAAGAAGATGTTCCTACCGAAGCGATTACCATGGGAATCGGAACCATTCTTGATGCCCGAAAAATTATGCTTCTAGCTAGTGGTTCAAATAAAGCAGNGACAATTGCTAANTCCATAGAAGGTCCCATTACTGCTACAGTACCCGCTAGTTCACTACANATGCATCCGGATGCCACTTGGGTCGTTACTGAGGATGCCGCTGTCAACCTACAACTCGAATGGNAATAAGTGGNTATCCACTCCCACATTACCCACTTNAGAAAGACAATAAATAAATTATGGAAATTAAAAAATGAAACTGGTTATCTACGAAGACTCTACCTATGAGAANTTTTACCCTTTTTCTNTGGTTCGGCCAGTCTTTGAACTTCGGTGTGGGGCAACTTCTTTATCGGAAAAACTGCGCCGTAACTTTCCTAGTCTTGACGTCGCCTATTCCACACGNAGCTATCTNACTGATACCTTTCAAGCGAAAGTTGGGAGTGCNCAGGTCAATAATCTTCCGGNTTTAGATGATGACCTATTNATCGCTAATGGCAGATGGCTGTGNATAAANACCCAAATTACAGCTGANGGACCTGAAGAAGTTGGGGTTAAAGAAGGCTCAATTGTCTATGTACGAGNACAACAGGAAACAGTCCGAAAATATCTCGGACAAGACCTAAATGAGTTCCTAAATACAGTTCTTGAGGTTCTTCCCAAGAAAGCAGTCGAGGAAGAGTTGGTCTCGTACTGTTGGGATATTGTTCATCATAACTCTGACGCGTTAGTCGCTGATTTTCAGATTTTGGGACAGACTGGTGTGCATGGTAAAATGCACGACTTGTCTTGTGTTTATGGAGATGAGTCCCAAGTATTCGTTGCATCTGAAGCGGTGATTCAGCCGATGGTAGTGCTCGACTCTACTGAAGGACCAATTATCATTGAAGATGGGGCAACTATCTTTCCACACTCGCGCATTGAAGGGCCTTGCTTTATAGGCCAAGACACACAGATCGTTGGTGGAAAGATCCGTGAAGGATGCAGCATCGGTCCAGTCTGCCGCGTCGGTGGTGAAGTGGAAGAGTCCATTATCCATGGCTACTCAAACAAGTATCATGATGGTTTTTTGGGACATGCTTATGTTGGAGAATGGGTTAATTTAGGTGCGATAACTACTAATAGCGATTTAAAAAACGACTATTCGACCGTTGAAGTTAAACTAAATGGTCAACTTATCGACACTAACGATACTAAGGTAGGTAGTTTTATAGGCGACCATACAAAAACAAGTATTGGGACACTGTTTAATACCGGTTCAATCGTCGGCATGATGACTAATATCCTTGGAGGAAATGAGATTTTGCCTAAGACTATACCGTCTTTTTGCTTATTTGCTAACGGTAAAACCTTTAAGGGCTTCGGCTTAAGAAAATTCCTCCAAACTGCTGAGACAGCAATGGGCCGCAGGAAAGTCCCTCTTACCGAAGCAGAAAAACAAATGCTAACTTATGCCTACGAATTAACAAAAGACGAACGTCAAGAAGCTGTCAAGAAATCCCGCCGTCAAATTCTTAGTAATTAGAAAAGGAGTTTAAGAAAATATGCTTAGTAATGAAGAAATNCGCGATAGAATAATTAATGTAACNACAATGATTCTTAACATCGATTCTTCTCAAATCAAAAATGATTCCGATTTTGCCTCTGATTTAGGAGCCGAGTCGTTGCAATCAGTTGANTTAGTTGCAGGTTTTGAGGANGAGTTTGAGATTGAAATGGATGAAGANGAAGCCNTATCTGTTTCTTCTGTGGGTGANGCGGTTGAATACATTGCCAAAGTTGTAGCAGACCAGCATGGCTAAAATATAGCTCAAGTAGTTGCTGGTATTTAAGTGATAGATATTTCTAAGGTTTTGAGGTTTCCTTATATATGATTTTGGGACTTTCTTTCCAGCTTAGCGTTTATACCGTTTAAAGTTTTATAACAGGAGATTTGAAGATTATGAGTCATCGAGACATCGTTGAAGTTGAAGAGCCGAATTTATTAGAGGATCTATTTCCTCATGAGGATGTTCCTCGGATTGCATTCGACAGTAAGATCTATGAGGAAATAAATGGTGAAGTTATCGAGTTTGATCCACAGGAAGCGCTGAAGCGTGAGTGGTTAATCACCGACACTACTTTCCGCGATGGGCAACAAGCACGTCCCCCTTATACTGTTCAGCAAATTGTGGATCTCTACAATTTATTGGCCAAGATGAGCGGTCCAAATGGTGTTATTCGCCAAAGCGAATTCTTTCTATATACCAATAAAGACCGTCAAGCTGTCGACCGTTGTCGGGAACTCGGACACAAATTCCCGGAAATTACCGGTTGGATTCGAGCTCACGAGGGAGATTTCAAACTAGTCAAAGATATGCAGCTATCCGAAACGGGGATGTTGACATCTTCTTCCGACTACCACATTTTTCACAAGCTAAAGATGGACCGGCGTAAAGCGCTTGATTTCTATGTGCACATGGCTGAACAGGCAATTGAAAATGGTATTCGGCCNCGACTACATCTCGAAGACTTAACCCGTGCAGACATCTATGGTTTTGTTGTGCCTTATGTTCAGCGGTTAATGAAACTGGGTGAACAAGCCCCAGACCATCTAAAACCGAAAATCCGTTTATGCGACACTATGGGCTTTGGTNTCAGTTTTCCTGGAACTAAACTTCCGCGAAGTATACCCAAGCTAGTTTATATCATGAATCATGAGTGTGGATGTCCCCCAGATCGTCTAGAATGGCATGGTCACAATGATTTCCATAAAGTCCACATCAATGGAGCAACATGTTGGCTTTATGGTTGTAATTTTGTCAACTGCACGTTGCTAGGATACGGGGAGCGAACTGGGAACCCACCTTTGGAAGGAGCTGTAATCGAGTACAGTGGATTAAAAGGAACAACTAATGGAATGGATCCCGGCGTAATCTCGGAGATCGCAGAATACTTCAGACATGAAGTTGGTTTTGATATTCCAAGTAACTATCCTTTCGTTGGGCGTGATTTTAACGTAACACGAGCTGGAATCCACGCCGATGGGCTTAACAAGGACGAACGTATCTACAATATTTTTGATACTAACAAGGTGCTAAACCGCCCACATGCAGTTGGTATTACAGACAAATCCGGTATAGATGGTGTTGTTCATTGGGTAAACGATTACCTTGGATTAAATAAGGAAGATCGGCTGGGAAAACTAAAACTGGTAAAAATTGCACGTTGGGTTATGGATCAATACGAAGACGGTCGCATTACTTCGATCTCACAGGACGAGATGGAAACCTTAGTGAAAACCCATCTCCCCGATCACTATGCTCAGCGAAATACAGACACCACAACTTAAAAATACCACAAGCAGCTTATACTTCTTTATAAAAGACTTAAAATGTATGTTTCCTTGCTTATTTGAAGGAAGACGTAAATGGATTGGTTCTCCAATTTCTCTCCCCAGTAATTTGGAGATTTATTTCTTTTGACGCATTTAAGCTGCGCAGTCAGTGGTTTTGCTGTTCAAGTTGAATAACAAGCAATGAATTGAGTATTCACACTCGCAGTTACTATCTAATAGATAATCAATTGTCTGCTACTTCTGATCAAAAGTAGTTACGTGTTTCTTTTATCTGCAATTAGGATTCGGCAGATTTTATATAAGATATAATCAGAGTAACGGTAACGGGAAACGATTCCCAGAGTTAGTCTTTACTCCGCGAAAAAGATAGGAGGCCATGATGAAANNCAACCNNGATTCTGACACTTCTGATTTGGATATTTCAGACATCCTTCAACAGGATTCTGACACTTCTGATTTGGATATTTCAGACATCCTTCAACAGGATTCTGACACTTCTGATNTGGATATTTCAGACATCCTTCAACAAGATGATTTGTATACTGATCAAGATACNTTGGAAGAAATTTTACAATCGTATCAGGAAGCCATTAAACTTCATCCTGAGGATGCTGATTCCTATTATGGTTTGGGTAATGTTTATCGNCACCAAGAAAATTTAACAAAAGCCGCTCAAGCATACCAAGAAGCCGTCAAATNCAATCCTAANCACACTGATTCATACAATAACTTAGGGGTTACACTAAAGGAGCAAGGAAGNTTTAAAGAGGCTATACAGGCCTATAACGAAGCTATTAAAATTGATCCTAGTGACGTCGATGTACATAATAATCTTGGTAATGCTTATCGTAGCCAGAACCAACTGGAGGAGGCCGAGAAAGCTTATTTGANAGTTATCGAGCTCGATCCTGATTACGCTTATGCCTACAATAATCTAGGTATCACCTATCGCAGTCAGAACCAACTGGAAGAAGCAAGGAAAGCTTGTTTAAAAGCCATTGAACTTGCCCCTGATTATGCTAATGCGCATTACAATTTGGGATTAGTTTATGCTGATCAAGAAAAATTGGAGGAAGCCATTCAGGCTTACGAAAAAGCTGTTGAACTCAACCCTGAAGATGCTAACGCATCCGAAAATTTGAAGATGGGGTATTTCAATCAAGGGAATAAATCATATCAACAAGGAAAANTAGAAGAAGCTAGNANNGCATACCAAAAAGTTCTTCAACTNAATTCTGAGGATGCTAATTTACATTACAATTTAGGTGTAGTCTATGCTGATCAAGGGAAATTGGAGGAAGCCACTCAAGCTTATAAGGAAGCTATCAAGCTCAACTCCGATGATGCCGATGCACATAATAACTTGGGAGATGTGTATAGACGACAGGGGAATCTTGACCTTGCTATCGAATTGATTCAGAGTGTAATAGAACTTCATCCTAAGAATGCCGAAGCGTATCTAAATCTGGGGCACGTTTATATTGATCAAGGGAAACTGGAAAAAGCTATCCAAGCCTATCGTCAAGTTGTTCTAATAAAAGCATCGGATGATGAGGGCCTTAAAATCCGACAAGTTGCGGCAACAGCTCTAGAGCAACTGGAAACCCCAGAATCTTTGGAAGAGCTAAAAGGCTATGAGATTACGCAACAATAAAACAGGTCTTCTAACAATTTATATAAAATGCGATTAGGCTTTGTNTCTTGGCCTTTCCTTCTATTTCCGTCCTCCTGCCCAAAGAATAGCATTTGTCAAAAGTGTGAGAAAATGATCAACACTAAAATCTTGTTGATGCCCAAGGGACGTGTAGAAAATCCGGCCACCGTTATGAATTCTGGTCCATGCCACCGGCTCACGATTTCCTTCGGATGTACTCGCTGTCATTAAGGTGGTGATATCTGTTGCATTACTTGGATTCTTGTATAAACTACCNTAAGAGTCGAANTCGGGAATACCTTCAAGTACTGGATGATCTGCGTTCTCTTTTTTGATTTGGACATGGGCAATTGGGCCATGTCCAAAATGTCCAGCATAACTNCCACCTAAAACATCTCGATCGAACTCAAGGTAATGCTGGTAGGCATGGCTAGCAGTTCGGACACCAACAATTGGCTTGCCCAAACTGCAATACGATTTGAACCGTTCGAGTTCCTTCCCCTTTGTATTTAATCTTCGCGTGAAGAGCACCATCACATCCGTTGATTCTAAAATTTGTAGAGATTGCTCATCATCTTCACTTTCATAGATGATCATGGTTACCTCAATGTCTAGTTGGTGTTTTTTAAGATGATCCTTAAAATTCGAGAGCGATTCCTCAGAACCATACTCAAACGATCCTGAAATCATACATACTTTGAGCATCGGTGTAAACTTCTCCAATTAATCGAAATTACCTGCTATCCGTACTTCCAAATCCACCACGCGTTTTCTGATCCATCTGTTCTACTTCTCNCCATTCTGGACAATCAACCCTGACGAAAATCCCTTGTGCAATTCTATCTCCTCGTTCAATCAGGACGGATTGACTGGTGAAATTATAGACCTGAATCTGAATCTCATCTCCATCGCCACAATAGTCCTGATCGATGACTCCAATACCATGTGGAATCAACAGACCTCTTTTTCGTGGGGTTGAACTTCGTAAGGCTACCAACAGCATATAACCAGGAGGCGTCTCAATAATTACATTAGCTGGAACAAGCGAGATATTTTGAGGTAAGANTTCTACCGATTTCCGACACAACAAATCGAACCCANCAGCACCGCTTGTTTCATATCGAGGTAGTGGTATACTCTTATCGATTCGTTTAATCTTTACATTCATATGCTTTTACGCAAAAGTGGATTTCCAAGAATCTACNATGATGATCATAGCAGATTTCTGGCAGTAGTTCAATAGGAATTCGGGAGTAATCGGATGAATGAAACTAGCCTTCCAGCNGACTNACCTTCCACACGAAACGAGTANAAAAGGTCAGTCCGACAAGCTGTACATAAGGGAGAGATCGAGATTGATTCGAAAGGAACCCCAGCATTAACTAATTGTTGAACATTAGCAGTTTGCAAATTAAGTTTATTATCGCTAGTACGAACATCAGGNCCAAAATGACGTTCAAANTGATCTGCTAGATCTTGGCTGACCTGATAGCAACTTTGTTGTATTGATATACCCAAATGGATTAAACAATTAGCAGGATTTGTGCCGAAGTGCTTCTGCATTGACTGGATTGCCTCAGTTGTAATGAACTTATATGTCCCACGCCAACCTGCATGTATAATTCCAATTGAACATGTGTGTGGATCCAAAATAAAAATGGGAATGCAATCCGCGGTAAAGACGGCAATGACCAGATCAACCTGATTTGTGACTATCGCGTCCGCTTCTGCCAGCGGTAAAGGATAAGTTTCAGGAGATCGGAAAATNACCTCGACCTTATTGCCATGAACTTGGTGGCAGGAGACGAACTGTTCGGGCTCAAGCCGAATTTGGTCGTAGAATCTTCTTCGGTCGGATTGCGAGTCAAGCCGGTGACTGGTAATAGCTTGGACAAGCCCCGTTTCCTCTAGATTAAGGGCATTAACATATAGAGAATCCATTCAATTAGAGGACTATTAACCCAATCCGGCTATTGTAGTTGTCGATCAAACTTTTTGATCCCTTTTACTAATGCACTAGCGATTCTTCTCTGGTATTTTTCTTCGGTCATTTTCTCCCTTTCGACATCGTTTGACATAAAACCTAGTTCAAGCAAAATACTAGGCATTTTCGTCCATGCTAGAACATAAAACGGAGCACCACGCACTCCTATATTTCTTGAAGCATTTAGATTCCGATTTTTTACACCAAGTTGGTCTACAAGCGATTCTTGTAGGATTCGTGCCACTTGCTCTGTGTATTTCTCATTACCGCGTTTCCGCAGATTGATAATCATGAAATCGAATTTGTCTACTGCTTCCTGTGCGTTTTCCCTTTCAACCAATTCTGCGGCGAGCTCATCAGTTGCATCAAGATCAAATTTGAAGCTTTCCATACCATGGATACGCTGATCCCTAAACGAATTGCAATGGAGACTTAAGAAAATCGATTGGTTGGGTGGAAAGCTTTCTTGATTGGCAAAATCAACGCGCTGCTTAAGCGACATAAAACAGTCATCTGNGCGAGTCAAAAAAGCTTCATATTCAGTTTTTTNCCGCAGGACTTCGGCCAATTTGCGAGAGACTGACAACGTTATATCTTTCTCTTTCACACCAGATTGGCTAACGCAACCGGGATCTCTACCCCCATGTCCAGGATCAATAACAATGTATTTTAGTGAGAATTCGGCATCAAGCTGACCCNCATTTTCATNTTCTGCAACTATNTCTGGTCTTGGCAGANCAAGCANAAAAACAAGAGAGATAATCGAGATAATCAGTAGCNTNAAAGGNATTGAAAATNGCATTAGGAACTCGATNCTGCTGATNAGGTCAGAATTCACACTNGCTGTCAATAAACGCTGAGTTACTCAATCGGTTTCATTAAGGGGTGGGAATGACNACTAGAGAGATTGTATCTTCATTCNCTAGTAGTATCATTGGTTTGCTCGAAAGTCGGCAGCTCAAACAAAATCAGCTTACAAGANGGACAAGCAATTTTTTTCCTTGCCTGTTTAATTTCATTCAGCATTTGTGGGGGAATTGTCAATTTGCAATTACCACAGTTGTTATCCANCACTGGAGTAACCAAGTTAGNATGTTGGGTTGTCGTTCTGNCTTGGTATTGCTTGAGTAAATCAGGATTAACTTTCTGGNTCAAGTTTNGACGTTTCTCCTGAATTTCGGAAATATCCGCCTTAATACCCTGAGCGATTTTCTGCAGTTCAGCTTCTTCAGCCNTGTGATCTACATTTTTAGCGGCTAGAATTTCATGNTCTTTTTTGGTTTCACCCNCAAGGTCATCAATAATTAACATTAATTCTAAGACCTTGTCCTCAATTTCCTCTTCTTGCTGGTCAATGAACTCCAACTGTTTATAGAGCGCCTTCATTTCATCGTTGGTTTTGACAGCGGTTAACTGAGTTTGGTATTTCTTCCTCTGTTCACCTAATGCTTCTATTTCTGCTGACTGAGATCTTTGTTCCTTTTCAGCTTGAGAAAGTTGATCTTTTAAAGCATTCAATTTTTGCTCGTGTACCCGAAAATCNTCTTTCAATTTCCTGATANCNTCCGGGATCAACTTAAGTTTTTTGTGTCGAGTTAAAATCTCANCATCAATCTGTTGTAAATCATACAAAAACGCGAGTTCCAAGGTAAGATTCAGATCAGGCATGAACTTCAGACTCCTGTTCCACAAGAAAGGCGAAGAAGATTCCCAATTCATACAATAAAATTAGAGGGATAGCCATCAACAGCATTGATATTATATCCGCCGGTGTTAAGAATGCTGATAGAACCATAATTCCAACNAAGGCAATNCTCCGCTTTTGACGAAAGCCATTCGCATGGATTACATTNATAAAAGATAGAAAAGACATAACTATGGGAAGTTCAAATGCAATTCCAAATCCCACAAGTAACTGTACCAGAAAATTGAAGTATTTTTCAATCCCCCACAGGTTTTCGGCCCCTTCAAAAAGCTTAGAAGAAAAACTAAGCACAACTGGTGCAACAATAAAGTACGCAAACAAAGCACCAATGATGAAAAAAAGTATAATGATTAAGAAAAGAGGAAGAGCAAACTGTTTTTCCTTAGTGGTAAATGCGGGAAGAACGAAAGCCCAAACTTGGTATATTAAAATGGGTGAGGCACATAGGATCCCGAAAGTAATACTGATTTTNAGATAAGCCATGATGCCTTCCAGTGGACCATCTTTTATCAACTNTGCTTCAACACCCATCGAACTCGCCCTCAGCGATATCGCCAGAAATCCCATAAATGTTGCATCGTGACCAAATATTCGATCGATCAAAAGTGCAAGGAGTTTGTTAGTCGATAAATCNAGCGGTAGCTTCATGATCCTTTCGATTGGTTTGCTAAAGGATAAACTTAGGAGCATAAAAAAACCGACNGAAATCAGGGAAACGATAATGCGACGCCGCAATTCTTCGAGATGCTCCCAAAATGTCATCGCGCTCGCGGGATTTTCTTGGTTATTAGCTTCAGGCATCCTTTTTCGAATTTATATCCGAGCTATTGTCATTCATGGTTTGAGCTATATCCTTTTGGATTTCCTTGCCAGCATTTTTGAATTCTCGAATTGCTTTCCCAAGCGAACTTCCCATTTCTGGCAAACGCTTCGGCCCAAAGATGACGAGAACTGCGATGACGATAAGTATAATTTCCCAACCACCTAACGCACCCATCACTATACCTCCTAGAAATTAAACGCTGTCAGAATTATACTTTAATAACCGTATGATTTTCAATTATTTTCGGTTTTAAAATTAATTTAAATAATAAGATAAAGAAGTGCCTAGTCCAGTTTCTTTTCAACACTTTCGACCTTATCCTCCATTGTCTGATCCCGATCTGTTCTTGTTCCGAACTTGAGTGTTGTGCTAATACGTGACACTCCAGTCTGATGAAGGACCTGATGGCATGACCTTATTGCATCGAAAACTATTTCCCATTCTCCTTCAATATTAGTCCCATAAGCATGCAACTTAATCTTCAAACCAGCATCACGTAGAATCTTTTCGCACACAGCAATCTCATTTGATACCGATACACCAACCCCCATAGGTATAATACAAAGATCCGCTATCACTTTCATTTCCCAACCTCAAACCGAAAGTTAATCTAGAAAGGTATTAATTTTCCTAGCTAGATTGTCCACAAGTGCCGAGATTGCACTTTCTCCTTCGCCAACACTAGCCTCATCAGCTGGCCGTCCCATTTGGGCAAAGAGCGGATCATTTTGATCGAAGCAGACAGTTGGATGCCACTTCTCTTTAGGCGGCATTTCGCTATTAGGCCAGACCGCTAAATCGCGACCGGAGCGTAACTCCTGTAGATCGATCAACTCTGGAAATAAGGCTAGACCATACGAAGTTTCAGCTCGTCCTGCATGATCTCCTGTTAGTTTAATATCTTCACCGCAAATTGACACTTCCGTTCCAGATAAAATAAGAATTTCAGGGTTGTTAGATTGGATCTCTGGCAATTCTTGGCTAAGAAGTTGTTGCCACGGATAATGCCCAGCTAATAGCACAATTACTTGAAACCCAAATTGGATTAGTTGACAGGTGGTGGAGGATAAAATCTGCGCCGTGGACTCAGGTGTCTGGTAGTGTGTCCATAAAAAATCACTGTGTCCTCCAAGGGCTCCCCACCACATCGTAGGTAAAATGATACCACCAGTTTCCTGCGCAATACGGACACAAATCCTCTCTGCCTTCAGACCATCATACCCAATTGGCAAATGCCAACCATGATGTTCGATTAGACCAAGTGGCCAGAAGGCAATCGGAGTTTGGGCAACTAACTCCGAAACCTGATCCGGCCGGAGTTGATGATACTCCGCCCATTTTCTATGTGCCATTTCTTCTCCAACCCATTTTTATTGAGACAATTTCAATAACATAACCAGGAGTATAACACGGCATGATTGGTTTTTGTGAGTCAATTATCAACTTACATCAAGCTTAAGTCGCGCTTGCAACCAAGAGGAAAAATATGCTATTATTGGCTTTTACGGGTTTATTACTTTAAGGACGGAATTTGGCTTCGATCTACGATAATATCTCGCGCCTTCAAGAACAGGTTGCTAAGGTAGCAAACCGCATTGGTCGTGATCCTAACTCGGTTCAAATTGTGGCTGTCTCGAAAACAAAGCCGGTCGGCGCGATACATAAAGTGCTCGATGCAGGTGTTATCCACATAGGTGAAAACCGAGTACAGGAAGCCAAAGTTAAATATGATACTATTGATCGCCCAGCAACATGGCACATGATTGGTCATTTGCAAACAAACAAAATCAAACAAGCTATCCAGTTTTTCGACCTTATTCAATCTGTTGACAGCCTCAGACTAGCTAAAGCTATAGATCGCAGATCTACTGATCTGGGAATACAACAGCCTATTTTAATTCAAGTTAACACCTCTGGAGAAGCAAGTAAATTCGGTATTATGCCAAATCAAGTCCAAGATTTCATTAAGCAAGCTTCGACTTACTCAAATATTCAAATTAAAGGATTAATGACAATTGGNAAACCTGAGCCAGATCCCGAGTCTGTTCGTCCATCTTTTTCCATGCTTAGGAAATTACGGGATGATATTGCTACACAGAATTTGATTAACGTTGATATGAATTGCTTGTCAATGGGTATGACAAACGATTTTGGAGTCGCAATTGAGGAAGGGGCGAACTGCATTCGGATTGGCAGATCAATTTTTGGAGAACGAAATTGATGCCCGAGCAATTTAATATGTCCCTATCTACTATCGGTCGTTTTGGAGTTATTGGCGTTGGTAACATGGGTGCAGCTATAATCCGTGGCGTGGCGAAAAAATTGCTGAGTAGTGAGCAAATCTTCGTCACAGATGTAGATCCACAAAAAGTTGATGAATTGCGTACAGAGCTTGGCGTTAATGCTTTTGATACCGTTGGTCAATTGGTCGAAAACGTTGATACTATTCTTTACTCAGCTAAACCAAACAACGCAGCAAAGATCTTTAAACAAGCAAGAGAGCTTGTTAAGCCAAGTCAACTTTTAATCTCAATAGCAGCAGGTATTCCAATTGCGCAACTGGAGTCTTATTTTGCTGAATCTATTCCTGTCATTCGCGTCATGCCAAACATTGCCGTAACAGTAGGCTCNGGAGTAGCAGCAATATCGCCTGGCAGTTACGCTGATGAAAATCATCTTGCCAAATCACAGGCAATCTTCAATGCAGTTGGCAGTTCCTTAATCATTGAAGAGAAGCAATTAGACGCTGTAACTGGTTTGAGCGGTAGTGGCCCGGCATTCGTTTTTGTGTTCATAGAGGCACTAATAGACGCAGGTGTGCATGTCGGATTGTCCCGTGAAGATGCCCATCAATTAGCTGTCCAGACTGTTCTAGGGGCAGCTAAGATAATCGATCAGAATAGAGAACATCCAGCCGTTTGGAAAAGTCGGGTGACCACGCCAGCAGGAACAACAGCCGCAGGATTATTTGAACTAGAACAAGGTAAATTTCGCTCAATTATCAATGCGGCAGTAATCGCTGCAACTGAACGTGCCCAAGAACTCGCATATGCGTAAAAGGTTACAAGGTTTTTTTCTATGATTGCTTCTATTTTAGGTCAATTGATTCATCTCTATTCTCTCATTGTTTTTGTGAATGTAATCTTATCTTGGGTTGTACACACTTCACACAATATGATGGTTCGCAGAGTTCACTGGACAACAAGTCAACTGGTTGATCCCGTGCTTGATCCAATTCGTCGTGTAATGAGTCCAATCACACAAAACATCAGGCTTGATTTTTCACCCTTCATTCTTCTAATACTTCTTGATCAAGTCTCGCGCATGTTGGGATAATTCATGAATGGTATAGCAATGCCGAATTATATTTTAGATCAACATCTCGAAGAGCAAGTTGCAGAGAAATGGAAACTGCTAAATATCTATGGGAAACTTATGGACAGAACGGAAGCAGAGCAATTTACTCTTCGTGAAATGCCGATCGCTGTTGACAGTCTTGATTTTGATAACTTGGCCGCTAGGATTCATCAAGATATATTTCTAAAAAACAATTTACAACAAAACATATATGTCGATTACACACCGCATTGGGACTATTGTGCACCTAGTATCCAACAACAGATCCTTAACACAGAACCAAAAGAATCACCTCACGATGTTTTAGCATTTCGTAATCAGTATAGGCAGTACTTCCAAATAGCAATTGGAGCTAGGAAACAAGAACTTGAAGCACTTGGTATGTTTGCCGATTGGAAGAATAGCACAAAGAATTTATGCAACCGAAATGAGTCGAAGATCCTGACTTCTTTCAATAAACTCCGAGCACAAAAACAAATTGAGACGGATCAGAAACTGGAAGTGTGGTGTTATAACCGCAATATGGTAGCCGACGAAGATGATTTTGAGATTCGACCGACTGAGGTATTATCAGGATACGTCAAATTTCCGATGAAGGTCGGTTTTGAAGAATTTGGCAGTAGCATGTCCATAGTAGTTTCTATTAAAGAAATCTGGCAAGTGGTAGCCACGGTTGCTATCGGTATTAGGACAGATCAACGCTATTTCGTCGCTAAATTGGGTAAAGAAACGGTTATCATTGCTGAATCAGATGTTCTTGAGGATAAGCTGCAGTTTATTAGGCCTATCGACTCAGAACAAGTGGCAGAATGCATTTGTATGCATCCGATTTTAAACTCTGATATACCAGTTGTCCAACTGTCAGATGCCAATAATTGGGATGGGATTTCTCATATTGCACCTGGGCATGATCCAGATCATTATATCATAGCACAGACTAAAGCACTACCAATATCAAGTGTTATTGACAATACTGGCTACCTCAATGAAACAACAAATATGTTTTATGGCCTCAAGATTACGGAGGCGGAAAAAATCATTGAATCTGAATTGGCCAAACGAAATTATCTGGTTCAAACGAGTAAAAGTGTAGTCCAATTGCCATATTGTAGCATGTCGAAGTGTAGTGCTATCTATCGACTAGTACATAAATGGAGCCTAGCTATTGATAGATCTGTTGTCACCAAACTAGTAAATTGTGATCAAAATTGGGAGGGGCATCCAACGGAAGAAACACTTTGGATTAAGGAAATGATCCTGCAAACACCCCCGCCATCTATTTCTAGTCATCGAAATGGAAGCATCCCTTTTCCAATCTTCCAATGCGAGAAATGTAATACGCAACTTTCAGACGCAAAAACACTTAAGGCTATTCGTGAGCTTATTTCCCGCCGTGGTAACGATATCTGGTTCAAACTTGAAGCGGAAGACCTGTTGCCAATGGAGACAATTTGCACTAGTTGTGGCTCAAGGAAGTTTCACAAAGAAACTACTTTCCTAAGTGAAAAATTTGCAGTTATTATTAACGAGATTAACAACTCTGACGTGGGAAAAAACTATCCGAAATCAACTAGCTATTATTTCCATTGTTCGGAAGAGTTCTCGAAATGGTTTGCACAACTGAATCTAGTTTCAATTGCCTTACACAAAACGATCCCGTATCGAAAAGTAGAGATGGTTAAAATAAACAAAAATTTCGCTCACCTCGGAGTCAATGAAGAAATAGTTGGTCGTTATCCCGCTGACGTAGTAAGGATTTTCGCCATAGCTGAATCCCATAATGGGAATTCAGTTGATCAGCAATTTCAAGCATGTCAGAAAAATTATCGGTATATTAGTGAAACTTTGCAACAAATTTTATTCATTATCAGCGGTTTAAATTCTAAGCAGGATTCGCAAACACTCAGTAACATCCACGAATCGGATAACCAAGTGTTAGAACATACCAATACTTGGCTGTCAGAAATTGATTTTGCTTATGTTCGTAAGGATTTTGGTCTGGTCTGGTGTTTGATTAAGGAATTTTCTCAGATGCACCTAAGGGAGAATTATCTGCCTCAGTTGGAGGATTTTATCGCCAAAAACAACTCCTTTCTGGTTAGCGGATTCACACGAAGTCTCCACTATCAAATCCTGATTGTGTATCTTCAGCGTATCGCACCAATTACTCCATTTCTCTCAGAATACATTTACACAAAGTTAATTGATCAAATTAATCCAATTGAAGCCCCCCAATTAAGCATTTTTCTACTTGACTGGGTGTCTCAAATTCCCAAAAATTAGCAAGGATCAAACCATGGCTACTTTAGATGGTGATTTACAAAAGGGAACAAATTATGTTCGTCCTGTTATTCCGTTACTTGGCATCTCAATTCTCATTATTTGTCTTGATCAGCTAACCAAAATAATCGTCGCGCAACATATCGATTATTACAACCAAAAAATTGTTGTGATTGAAGGCTTTTTTAACCTTCGCCATGATCGCAATAGCGGAGCGGCTTTTAGTCTAATGCAGGGNCANCGNACCTTGCTGATCGTTGCCACAATTTTGGCAATGNTTTTNATCGCGTATTATTATTTCCAATTTCGGCATAGCCTNTGGATGCGGGTTGGACTTGGNTTTATTTTAGGTGGNGCAATCGGTAANTTGATAGACCGCATCCGGTATGGCGAAGTCATCGATTTTCTTCAATTTGGNATATTACCTAAGTACAAGTGGCCAACTTTTAACCTCGCAGACACTGCAATTTGTATNGGGGCAGCTATGCTTATTATCTACACAANACGAACACGAAAATTNAATTTTGAAGAAACNTTTGAAAATTAAATTNGAGNTACTAATCTGCTTNACACTAATNTTNACTTGNAACAACAGCATTTTTTCACAGTTTGTANCGGAAGATTCGGAAATTGAAGAANCNNCAGAGGNTCGTCNAGAAGAGTCAGAAGAACCAGACAAATATNATGAAAGTGCGTTGCGNCGTTTCGAGATTATCANNCTAAGCTCCCTTCCGTTNACCGCAGTTCACAGNTTTTTCATGGTTCGTGGGATTGAAATGATACGCCAAAATAAGTTTTCTCCCAAACTCTCCGATCAGAATTTTCGTGNAATCGGTATGTGTACAGCTTGCTTTTCACTGTTCATTGGAATACGAGATTGGTACATGATGCGTGGTAAAGTCCGATCCGAACCATTGATTCCACGAGAGCGCNTCCCTAAGCGTAGGCCGACGGAACCNAACATNAGTTTATCTAATGACAGAATCGTAAGGNTTGTTGGCATTCNATTCTAATGGTATTTAATTACAACCCTGCTGACCAATTCCCAGCCCCNACCATTTGGGAAGAACCCAAAGGNATTAGTAATTATGCGTNTTTTATTCATGGGAACCAGTAATTTTGCTGTTCCNAGTTTTGAAAAATTAATCAGNGAAAAATTTGANATTGTTGGAGTGGTAACNCAACCCGATCGACCGAGTGGCAGAGGAAGGAAACTACAGGCTTCCCCAATCAAGCTGATAGCTGAAAAGAACAAACTGAACATTTTTCAACCCGANAANGTACGGGAAAAATCCNTAGTTAGNCAGNTAAAACGNCTTGANCCTGATGTGATNGTTGTNATCGCNTTNGGACAGATTCTNCCAAGANCCATACTTGATATCCCTNCATCNGGNTGNTTCAATATCCATCCGTCGCTCTTACCCAAATATAGNGGNGCAGCNCCAATTCAATGGGCGCTGATAAACGGAGAAACAGANACAGGCATTACTATCATGTTGCTTGACGAAGGAGAGGATACTGGGGACATTATCTTGCAGAAGCGNTNCANAATTGATCCNGAAACTGATGCAATANTATTNNATCAGCAACTGGNAAATCTCGCNCCTAACCTGTTGATCNACGTCCTAAGAAGATCGATCGATCAACTNCCAATNACTCAACCACAGGANAATTCATTGGCGACATATGCCCCACAANTGACAAAAGAACATGGCAACGTCAACTGGAATAAATCTGCGGTTGAGATNCTAAACCTTGTACGAGGAACTGCAATTTGGCCACAAGCCCATGCATTCTTGCNAGACAANTTGCATNTTAAAATCCTTTCATGTTCACTCATGTCCATCAACAGCGGCAAAACTTTTCCACCAGGGACAATTGAAATAAGTAGAAATAAACAANTAATCGTACATACTGCTCGGGGTAAGTTGATCTTGNNTNAGGTGCAACCAGCGACCAAGAATAAGATGTCTGCTCATGATTTTGTCAATGGATATCGTATNAAAACAGGAGATCGATTTATTNCCTCANCTCAAAAAAAACAATGATTTATAATATACTCAATTCGATTTTCAAAATCTTTTTTTCTCTCTTTATCATCATTAACTGTGTTGGCTGTTTTGTTGTCTTTTTGCTGATCCCAGAATGGATTCAGACCGAAGATATTATCACTCCTTCACTCATTGGCGAAACACATCAAAATGCAATGTCTATTGTCATGAAGGCAGGGTTAGCATTGGATAGCCAAATAGAGCACAAAACAAGCCCAATAGAACACAAAACCCAAAAAGCTGTCTATGCTAAAGGCATCGTTATGACTCAAAGTCCGCTGTCAAAGACAAAAATAAAACGGTCAAAGCTGATCCGAATCGTACTAAGTTCCGGAGCTGAAATGAACAGTGTGCCAAACGTAGTCGGCAAGGACATTCAAGCCGCCGAAAAAATTCTTCAAGAACTGCAATTCCGTCGTGGGTACGTTACCACCGTTTATTCGAACCAATATCCGAAGGAGAATACAGTTATCGCCCAGACCCCGCTTGCAAATACAGTACTCCAAAGGTCAGGAGCGGTTAGCCTGCTTTTGAGTTTAGGAGCTCGTCCTCAGGTATTTGAAATGCCCAATTTAAAGGGAATGTTGGTGAATAATGTGCGCTCAATTCTCGAATCTCATGGCTTCAAAATCCAGTCAGTAGATTATGTTCTTCATCCTGAAATGCCGCAGGGACAAATTATCAGCCATCAACCGGCTATGGGAACGTTGATCCACGTTGGTCAACAGGTTAATCTTGAAGTTAGTGGTTCACATAGAAACCAAAATAAAAGAGGAAATTTTTATGTGATTCGATATGATGTTTTAATCGTCGGTGACAAACCCAAACACTTGGAAATTCATATTGAAGATGAGCTAGGCAAAAGGAAAGTTGTTGATACTTATTACGAATCCAGCATGAAAATCCGTAAACCATACAAGATTTCTGGTAACGCCCGCATCTCGATATATGAAGATGGTCAGCGTGTCAAACATCAAGAGATCAAATGAAGAATGTCAAAATCGCTCCCTCCATACTCGCGGCAGATTTCAGCCAGTTGGGGGAGGATATACAGAAAGTAGCGGAAGCGGGTGCTGACCTGATTCATTTTGACATTATGGATGGGCATTTTGTGCCGAATCTAACTATGGGAGTAGACCTTGTAAAGGCGGTCCGCCGATATACAGATCTTCCCTTTGATGTTCATCTAATGGTGACACACCCTCAGGACTATATCGAATCGTTTGTTGATGTTGGAGCCAACCTAATTACCATTCACGCTGAGATTGTGACTGCTCCGATTGATGTTGTGATTGGAAAAATAAAGTCACTTAACGTACTGGTGGGTTTGGCTACTCGCCCTCAAACCCCAATTTCAGTAATTAACCCATATCTTCCAGATTTAGATTTAGTTCTTCCAATGAGCGTCGAGCCTGGTTTTGGAGGCCAGAAGTTCATGTTGGATACCCTCGAAAAAATTAGTTATATCGATAAAAAAATTAAAGAAATCGGCAAGTCAATTGATTTGGAGGTAGATGGGGGAATTAATGAGAAAACGGCTCCGCTGGTCATTGAACGGGGGGCGACAATATTGGTTGCTGGTACAGCGGTTTTCAAACAAAGTAATTATGCAGATGCAATGAGTCATCTTCGCCATTAAGGATAAATAAAGTGCGTAGTTTTATAATTTCGCCAGATCAAATTGATGGTAACAAAATTCGCTGTAGTACTTCGGAGCAAAAACACATAACCAAAGTTTTACGGATGCAGCAGGGAGATCAGGCACGATTCTTTGATGGGAATGGCAATTATTATATTGCTATGCTTAAATGTGTTGATGAAAACAACTTCTTTGCTCAGATTGTCAATCAAGGATCTAATCCTCAAAGTTTACCAAGCATCACTCTATTTCAAGGACTAACTAAATCTAGTAAAATGGATCTTGTNATGCAAAAGGCAACAGAAATTGGNGTTGATCANATTGTTCCAATGGTTACAGATAGATCCATCATTAANTTGAAGCCTTCAACTTGTATACAGAAACATGCTCGTTGGCAACGNATCGCACATGAAGCTACCAANCAGTGTCAAAGATNGAGNTTTCCTGAAATACTTCAACCCCAGAGTTTTACAGAGTGTTTACTATCGTTCGGAGACTTTGATGAAACAATTATGCTCTACGANCATGAAAAAGTGAGGTCAATACAATCTGTCCTACGCGGTTTCAGCTCGCTGGATTCAGTCGCTGTCTTGGTTGGACCAGAAGGAGGGTTTACCAATCAGGAAAATGAGACCGCACTGGCTGAAAATTGCATTCCAGTAACTCTAGGTACTAACATTCTCCGTGCGGAAACAGCAGCGATTGTGGCAGTGGCTCTCGTTGTCTATGAACTCAGAGAGGGAGGAGGCAACTAAAATGCCGACAGCATCCATTCTCACGTTTGGTTGTAAGGTCAATCAATACGACTCAAATACAATTTATGATACGATGGTACGAAGTGGGTATGAAATTGTTGATCCAGAGAAGAATGCAGATATTTGCGTTGTGAATACCTGTACTGTAACAAATTCTGCTGATCAGAAAGCGCGTCAGATAATCCGACGGATTATCCGTAAAAATCCACAAGCAAAGATAATTGTTACTGGATGCTATGCGGAGAGCGACCGCCAAGCCATAAAAGCAATTCCCGGTGTCTCATTAGTGTTTGGGAACCGTGAAAAAACGGAATTCCAACGTTATCTAGATATGATCAACAGTAAAAAATTGTTGCAAATTGAACCGATCGTCCATGATGCAGTAAGGGAACATGCCAACTTTAGTATAGGCATAAGTAGTCCTGGTGACCGAACACGTGCTATTGTAAAAGTACAGGATGGGTGTAGTGCGTTTTGCACGTATTGTATTATTCCGTTCGTTCGCGGTCGAATGACAAGCCGACCGTTGACGGATATTATGGAAGAAGTTGGAAGGATTGCTACCGCTAATTGTAAGGAAATTGTTATTACAGGTGTTCACTTAGCATCTTACGGATTTGATATTGGGAGAAAAAAAACATTGTCAGACGTCCTTGAACAGGTTCATTCAATCGATGGCATCGAACGAATCCGGTTAAGCTCAATTGAACCGATGAATTTCCCATATAACCTAGCTGACTGCATGGCGGAATTGCCGAAATTCCAACCACATTTCCACCTCCCTTTACAGGCAGGATCAGATCAAACTTTGAAGAGAATGCGCCGTCGATACACAATTGAAGAATATGCTGGACTCGTTGAAAAACTGAGATCTCTGTTTCCAAGCGTTGGAATCACTACGGATATCATGGTTGGATTTCCCGGAGAGACAGATCGGGATTTTGAAGATTCCGCATCTTTTGTAGAAGAAATAAGCTTTAGCCAATTGCATGTATTCCGNTATTCTCCACGCAGAAACACACCAGCCGCGGATTACCCAAATCAGGTTGATCCTAAAATTTCCACCGAACGCAGTAGAAGGATGATTGATCTTGGTAACAAACTCAGTGCGACATTTCGGGAACAAATGATTGGCAAAACGGTGAATGTACTAGTCGAAAACTGTAAGGAAGATAAAGGCAATCTACTAACCGGATTCAGTGGGAATTACTTGCGAGTTGCCGTCGATGCACCGGACACAGCAACCAATCAAATTCTTCCAATTACTCTGAAATCGCTTTCTGGTGAAACCCTCAGGGGAAGTATAGCCGGTTNAACAATAAATTCGTAGGGGATTATTAAATTAGGGAGTTGCTNCTAAATGAAGACTTTTTGCTAGGCGTGATTTTCTCCTATTGGCAGTACCTTTTTTAATCACACCTTTACTAGCAGCACTATCGAGCAGACTCGTTGCGCGGCGATAAAGAGATTCTGCTTCTTCAACGTTTCCTGCTTCTATTGCCGCTTTGGTTTTCTTGACGATAGTCCTGACGGCGGATTTCCGCCTGAAACTTACATCCCTTCTTCGTTTATCTGCGCGAATGTGCTTGAAAGCTGACGACCTATGTGCCATCTGTTAGTAAANCCTCCTTTTGATNATGTATAAGTATGTACTNAGATTAGTCATTGTCTGTTTNTTCGGAACTTGTTTCTAGAGTTTCTTCTGCCAGTTCTTCCTCGTCTATCTCTCCATCACTCGTGGGNATCAGAGTAGATTCAGNCTCCTCTATTTCTGATTCTGAATCATCATGATTCTGAATCATCATCTTCCTGTTGGACTGGAGCAATGGCTTCACGGAGCCTTANCTCTTCACTAGAAGGAACACGCTTGGACTTTCCCTGAACACGGAGGGATGAAGCAGAATCGTCCTCGCTCATTAGATCAATAAAGCTTTCCCTCTCTTCATCATTCATAAAATTGTATTCATCATCGTCAAGTGACAAGTCTTCGCTTTCACTTTTAGCTAACTCTTCCTCAAACTCATCAAATTCTGGATCATCTTCCAAATCTCCATCATCTTCCATAACACTGTCCTCTAAACCCAGTTGTAAACTGTGAGTGCGCGCACTATTTTCAAGGATTGTATCATCGTCACTGATTATGTCCTCTTCGTATACATCCAATGCTTCATCAAGGTCTAGATCCGTGATGCCAAGTGACTCAACACTCTCCAACATCGGTTTCTTGGGGCTCCGTCGCTGCAGTAAAGCGGCTTCCGAACTCTCTGTATCGCCATACGTAGCATCTTCTAATCCTGCTAACACGGAATCAGGAAGTCGTCCTTTAATATCACCAAATCTCTCGACAATCTTGGAGAGAGCACGGTATTTCTCAATCTTGCTTTTATTAGCCTGATTATGATCTGTTTTGGCTCGCTTTGCTTCTACTTGCAAGCGTTGCAAACTGGCGGAAACCTTTTCAATTCGAACATCCAGATCAGCCTTTCTTTCTTCCTCTTGTTCGCAAATTTCCTCTGCTTCAATAATAGCCTGAGTTAAGTTTTCGACTAGACTCCGAAGCTGATGAACATGGTCACGCTTTTTCCCAAGAATATTGCGCTTTTTTTCAAGGCGATCTATCTGCTCTCTGAGATCAGTTTCCTCACGCTCTATTTCAGAAAGCGTCTTCTCATATATAACTTCAACTTGACTGGCGATGCTCTGCACTGGGTCATTCATTGGGACCCCCTATGATCTAGCCAATAAAAAATCCCTTACCATCAGCAAATTAGCTAAAATGATAGCATAGCAACCCCATTTTGTCCATAAAATGATTTCAAGCATTAGTTTAAGAATGCACCTACTCGCATGAGATATCCCTGAACCAGCTTTCACTCCCACGGACACAAGCCAACCCGAATTTGGTTGCCTTGTATAGCTTGTCGGAAGGCTTGATCTATTTCAGTTAGAGGATAGGTATTGCCAACTAGGAGATCGAAAGAGTATTGATGCCTAGTTTCTCGAACAAACTCGATGGCATCCCCAAGGAAACGCGGATGATAGTTATGAGAACCATAGATTGTTAGACACTTACGTACAATTTTATCCATCGGAACTATAGTTTTTGCATGAGGGTAGACATATCCAAGCGTCAAATAATGTCCGCCGATCCGCAGCCAATCGAGACTATCTGTAAATGCTGAAGCAACGCCACTTACCTCAACAACCAGATCAACACCACGCTGATTGGTTAAAAAGAGCAATTCATCATTGATTTGGTCAGTGGATACCTCCGTGAGATTGAAAGTGTGTGTCGCACCAAAATTTTTGGCCATCTCTAGGCGGTCCGATCTGACATCGACGACTATGACAACCTCACATCCATAATATCGTAAAAAACTAGTTGCATAGATTCCTAGCATCCCACATCCCTGAATCACAACACTATCACCAATATCGATGCCATTTAGCCCCGCTATGACAGTTGAAAGCGCACAATTAAGTGAGACCGATTCACTATCTGCCATAGAATCTGGTAACCGAAAAATGGCTGTGCCTGGTTGCAAGCGAATATATTGGGCGAAACCACCATTCAGGTCACGAGGGAGAGCCCGCTGAGCATGACCATATTTTAAGAGTGTTTCACATTTCTGCGGTAACTGATAATATGCACAATTCAGACAAGTTCCACAAGAGGATATGATACTCCATGTTATTCGGTCTCCTTCCTTCAGAGGGGAACCATTAAAGTCAGTGGTGTTAGTCGATTCTGCTACTTGACCAACAGCTTCATGACCAAGGATACAAGGAATAGGAGATGTTCGCCGCCCANCGAAAGTATGCAAATCAGATCCACAAATAGNAGCAAGGTTNACCCTAACAAGAACTTCACCTGCATCAGATGGCCCAAGGCCACATTCATAAATTTCAAATGGCTGATTTGATCCGTGAAACAGGCTGATTCGTGCGGATCTCATTTGTTAGCGAGTACTTTTTCCGCTTTTTTATAGATTGGAGCATAAATCTTATCACGAGGCACNCAACCGGCAGGGTATTGACCAAGTGGATTTGCTTTCGCTCTCATAAGGGCGGTGCAATAACTCACCGCGACGCAAGATTTTTTCTTCAACATGCCACCGTTTTTAGCCGTATCTTTAGCAAAATCCGGGTAAGCTAAAGCACCTCGTCCAACGGCGACAAACCTAACATGCCCATCCCGAGCATTAGCTTCTCCAGCATTGACCACATAATTTTGGAGCCAACTATAGCCGGTGCCAACAATCGGTAGATCTGGATTGTCTTGCTGAACCTGTTTTGTCAGTCGAAAATGACGATCTACTCCAATCAACGGATGTTCGGGGGTTTCATAACCATCAATCGGTGGCCTTTCAAACGGACGACCGATGTGGGGATTGTAGTAAGGACTGCCCATTGATACATTGACTAATCCAATACCAAGTTCCTTAAGTAGTTTGATCAATCTCTTTGGCTCGGTCATATCCGAATTGGGAGGGTTATCTTCATCGACACCAAAACCATAAGGATACATTTCAAGCATTTCACTTGGCGTACCAATTCCCGTATTGACGTCTTGTGTGTAGGCAATTCCATCGTAGACGTTCAATCGACTTGCGAGGATCAAATCGTTCCCAATTTCAGTCTGGATTTTGCCAATTATATTACGGATAAAGCGAGTTCGATTTTCAAAACTACCGCCATATTTACCTTTACGCGTTTTTGCGGCAAGCAATTCGTTTAATAGGTAGGAGTGACACTGTTTTAGATCAACGAAATCAAACCCAATCNGCCATGCGAGTTTAGCCGCTGCGACATAAACATCCTCAAGNCTTTCTAAGTAATCGTCACTAACAACTGGATAATCGTCCGGAATAGGAATCTTTTTCTTTTTATCGAGCAAGGTGATTCGATCAATTACCGGATGTCGAAATGCAATCATCGGCTTTTGATAGCAATATCGTCCTGAGTGTGTCAACTGCATCCCAACGAGGATTTCTTCATTTGAACCGAATGTATTTCGATGTGCTGTTCTAGTAATCTCAAGCATTGATGCAATTGAGCCTACCGTATCCTTACTGATTAGCAACTGTCGGCTATTTGCTTTAGCTTCATCAAGGACAGCTGTTGCTTCACCCCAGATCAACTTCGAGCCACCAGTNCCAAACCGTTCCCAACGTCGTATAGTTAATTCACCTGGCCTACCATCTGCAGTACAATCGCAACCTTCCATCGGGTGAATTCCTAAAGCATTACCAGCTGTTTTGTGACCGACACTGACGGGNTCAAGNAGTTTCTCTATTCGATCCTCTAAACGAATAGATAGCCCAAGTTTTTCAATCTCAGCCCGCAATTCATCAATATCGCGATAATGAAAATGTTTTCTTTTGATTGCCATNTATTGCTGTTTTATCTAGTTTATGAGCTANTCAGGNATTTCNGTCGGGGAGCGTAATTTATTGTATACATCCTGAGCGTCAACTGCNCAACGAAAGCCGATACCTGGATCCTGCGTGCCCTGAGCANCATGAAGTCTTCGNGNGCAACGAACATCCAATTCCTTTAATTTCCANCTNTTCCATTTACCCCCACGGTGCACCCGGTGTTCAGATCCAGCTGAATCCTCAAAGCCCTGATCGTTAAATCTTGTGGCATTTTCCTCATTGGCATTGAGCATTGCCGTTACTCCACTTTGAGACTGGTAAATTTCTTTATTGTAAATGTCCTGTACCCATTCAGAAACATTACCNGCCATATCTAATANNCNATATCTACTNTCACCCAGCGGAAACTGCCCANCTTTGGTCGGACCGTCNCGGTTTGCATTGTAATTCAAGCGTTCATCAGAAAATGTGTTTCCCCACGGATAGACTCGCGCGTATCCNGAATCTAAACGCCCTTTTCCTTCACCTGCCCACGACGCAGCTTTTTCCCATTCTGCCTCAGAAAGCAAACGTTTACCATAAGACTGGGCGTAATCAAACGCTTCCTGCCAAGTGACTCCAACCACAGGTTGTTTAGGATGGCTAAACTTAGGATTTTTCCAGAACTTTGGTTCTCGCACTGGCCCTGAACCGGGGTCTTTCATGTACAAGCTGTACTCGGCATTTGTAACTTCATACTTGTCAATATAAAATGGTTTAAGGTTAACAATATGCTGTGGCGTTTCGTCCCAAAAAGTCATCGAGTATGCTGAAGCAATTTGTTCGGACATGAAATCAGAATTCCCCATAAAAAATTTNCCGCCGGGAATTAGAANCATATCNGCCTCTCTCCTACTCGATCGTNCATATTTTCTGGACTTAATATCGAATTTAACATATGGTGGTAGTTGGAGCATAGCGATCGTTTCTGCTCCTTGATTAGATGNATCTTGACTCGTTTCAGTGGATCCTCCTCCACAACCTACTGTCTGCAGAATGACACAGATAACCACCTGAATCTGAAAAAAAACGAGCTTTCGAAACANCATATTAGTCATCTTTGAAAACCCCTACTTTNACACTAAATACAATTNCGTCGTNTCGAGNATTATATCAAACCACATCAAACTTGTCACGGCCAAAGTCAACTCNAAACAAACNCAGTTACATAGAAAAAAGGGACGGNGCTACCCATCCCCAATTACTTTTGCTGTTACANTTTTCTTTAGTCTTTTATTACAGCTTGTGCTGCAGCCAAGCGCGCAATCGGTACTCTGAANGGTGAACAAGAAACGTAATCCATACCAATATTGTGACAGTAAATAACAGAATCGAGATCCCCACCATGCTCACCACAGATACCAACTTTCAGATCGGGTCTGGTCGAACGACCTCGCTCAATACCCATCTCAATCAGTTGGCCNACCCCTTTTTGATCGANNGTTTGGAACGGATCCTTTTCCAGAACACCTTGTGAAATGTAGTCCGGCAGGAATCCACCAACATCGTCACGGCTGAACCCAAAGCTCATTTGCGTTAAGTCATTAGTACCAAACGAGAAGAATTCTGCTACTTCAGCTATTTGGTTNGCCGTAAGTGCAGCACGAGGAATCTCAATCATGGTACCCACCATATGANTGATATTATTAACACCGTATTTATCAAGGACTTCCTGATAAACTCGGTCAATGATCTCTCGCTGGTTCTTCAGNTCATTGACATGTCCAAGCACAGGGATCATGATCTCTGGATGGACTTCTTTTCCCTCTTGTGTCAGTTCAGTTGCNGCTTCCAGAATAGCACGCACCTGTGTCTCGACNATTTCTGGATAGCTAATACCCAATCGAACNCCNCGGTGNCCCATCATGGGGTTTGTTTCATGCAGACNATCGGCTCGACGATTGAATTCGTTNAGATCAACTCCAAGCTCAACCGCTAATTTCTCACGAGTAGCTTTATCATGNGGTACAAATTCATGAAGTGGTGGATCTAATAAACGTATAGTAACTGGATAACCCGACATAACATCCAAAGTCGCTTTGATATCTGTTTTCATGTGAGGGTATAGATCATCAAGTGCTATACGACGTTCNTCTTCAGAAGANGACATGATCATCTTTCGCAATATAAANAATGGTTCATCAGAATCTTCNCCATAGAACATGTGTTCAATACGAAATAGGCCAATACCTTCAGCACCAAAATCGAGNGCACGTTTCGCATCGGTNGGCGTATCAGCATTGGTTCTCACCTTTAGTGTTCTGTACTCGTCAGTGTAACCCATCAACGTGGTGAAGTNGTCATTGNGTTCTAAATCTGGATCAATTAGATTTAGCTGCCCNACATAGANATTGCCAGTAGTGCCGTTTANAGTGATCCAATCTTCCTCTTTTAACGTTTGGCCATTAACGACCATTTGTTTATTATTAAAATCGATTCTCAAGTCTCCACAACCNACAATACAGCATTTNCCCCAAGCACGNGCAACAAGTGCAGCATGGCTCGTCATACCTCCTTTAGCTGTTAGAATTGCCTCCGCNGCATTCATACCATGTACGTCCTCTGGNCTGGTTTCGTCACGTACTAGAATCACTTTTTCTCCCAATTCATTACGACGAACAGCTTCATCTGCCGTAAAAACGATCGTACCATTAGCACCNCCTGGCCCCGCAGGCAACCCNTTGGTTAATAAAGTAGCGGAAACTTCAGCTTCGGGGTCCACCATTGGTAGCAGAACTTGTACTAGTGAATCAGCTGTTAAGCGGCTCAAGGCCTCTTTTTTATCAATCAAGCCCTCGTCACACATGTCGACGGCCATCTTGACNGCNGCCGTACCATTGCGCTTTCCAGTTCGACATTGGAGCATCCAGAGGCGGCCATCTTCCACAGTAAATTCAACATCTTGCATATCACGATAGTGTTGTTCAAGTTTCTGNTGAATTTCAATTAGTTCANNGTAACATNGTGAATGACGAGCNTCAAGAGAATCAACATCTGCATCACCTTCGNCTTTCATCAATTCACTGACAGGNAATGGCGTGCGGATTCCTGCTACAACNTCTTCGCCTTGCGCNTTCGGCAGCCACTCACCATAGAAAACGTTATCACCAGTTGCCGGATTTCTTGTAAAAGCTACNCCAGTAGCAGAATTGTCTCCCATGTTTCCGAAAACCATAGCTTGTACATTGACTGCGGTTCCCCACTCGTCCGGGATATTCTCAATCTGACGATAGGCAATCGCACGTTTTCCATTCCAAGATGCAAAGACAGCACCAATAGCACCCCAAAGTTGATCGCTAGCNTTATCTGGAAACGGTGTACCAAGAACTGCTTCAACTTTTTCTTTGTATTTGTCAACCAACTCTTTCAAATCTTCAGCTGATAAGTCCGTATCATTTTCAACACCTCGAGTTTCTTTAATCGCCTCCAGAAGGTGCTCAAGTTGCTGACGNATACCCTGTCCTTCTTCAGGCTCAAAACCACCTGCCTTTTCCATAACTACATCGGAGTACATGGTNATCAAACGTCGATAGGCATCGTAACCAAAACGCTCGTTTTTAGTCCGCTTAATNAATCCCTCAATGGTCTTAGTTGTCAATCCAACATTAAGAATAGTTTCCATCATGCCAGGCATTGACTGACGTGCTCCTGATCTGACCGATACCAGAAGAGGATTATCTGGATCGCCAAACGTACCACCACGAATTACACCCATCTCGGAAATTGCATCGTTAACCTGTTCTTCAAGCCCATCAGGATAACTACCACCCAATTCATAGTAAGTTGTACATATATCGGTTGGTATAGTGAANCCAGGTGGTACAGGCANACCAATGTTAGCCATTTCNGCCAAGTTAGCTCCTTTCCCACCAAGNAGGTTTTTCATGGTGGTATTACCATCNGCNTTCTTCCCTCCAAAAAAGTAAACATACTTCATTTTAGACATTAANAACCTCCNCAAAACTTCATTGTGGACAACCAATCCAGAATTTGNCTCTAGCNCAACAACGGATCTGGTTAAATCGAATANATCATCCGGCTAGCTTCTTCNTATTCTGCCTGCAANGGATTAGTCGAAAGGAAGAGTTTTTGGTAGGGTTCATATAACTGAATGTAGCTCCAGTTTACTCCACACATAATTTTCTTTTCGTTAGCAAGCTTTACAAAACGACCTCGGAATTTCGCACGTGTTGTTTCTGGCGGATGATGCATGGCATGCTCAATTTGANCATCNGTGATAATTCGGTCAACCAAATTATCCTTNTCAAGTTTATAATACAAACCAACNTCAGTTCTAATATTATGGTATTGATAATCAAGCATGGNAATTTTTGGTGAATCCCAGTCTATATTTCGACTACTCGCATAAGTCTCTATCAANCTTCGTTTAATTACCCAATCCAACTCACGNTCTAGTTGCTCCGGGTTCTCCTGAAGACAGGTTAGGACATGCTCCCAACACTTCATTACNAGATCGGTTGTTGGATCCGATCCCTCTTNTTCCAGATATTGCTTGGCTAGATCAAGNTATTCNAGCTGCATTTCAACCGCCGACAAACGTCGACCATNCTCAAGCTCAACTGTTCTTGTACAAGTAACATCGTCAGAAATTCGTTGAATTGCGTGAACCGAGTTGCGGAGTGCAAACTGNCGAGTAATAAAATTTGCCTCAATCATTCGCAGAACTANATCGGTCGTACCAACTTTGAGCAAGTTGACATACTCTGACATNTTGGAATCGCCAACAATNACATGCAATCTACGNTATTTCTCGCGGTCCGCGTGTGGTTCNTCCCGNGTGTTNATAATACCACGTGCGGTCGTTGTNGCAATCGAGATTTCTTCNCGAATATGCTCAGCNCGTTGAGAAATTGCATATTGACCTCGATTACTTGGTTTTATCTTTCCAGCCCCAGTAAATANTTGGCGGGTAACAAAAAANGGGATAAGTTTTCCCGCCAATTGACGGAAACTGACACGCCGATCCATCAGATAGTTTTCATGACAACCGTAGGTNTTTCCAGGNGTNTCAGTATTGTTTTTAAAGATCGANATCTTGCCTTTGATATTTTCATGCTGCATCCGGCGNTCTGCCGACAATAATAGCCGTTCTGTAATGCGTTCACCNGCTTTATCATGCGCNATGAGATCAATAACATTATCACACTCGGGAGTAGCATATTCTGGGTGNCAACCAATATCTTGGTAAAACCTCGCACCATTTTCCAAGAAAACATCGGGATACATTCTCCCATGTATAATTTCACGAAACAAGTACATCACAGCACTCTGAATAGACATTGGTTTACCAACTTTCTGGGTAGAAGTGCAGATAATACCGTACTCGGTCTCAAGACCGTAGATTCTACGTTTCATGCCAAAATCTCATTTAAATCCGTGTCGGATAACCTTCTAAACTTACGTCTTCCTCTATTAACATCAAGAATCGCAATTTCGACTGTCTCAGTGTTTACTTCATAAGGTTCCTCTACACCAAATTCCGTTTCAAGAGATTCAAATGTCTTGATAGCCAGTTCGACCGCACTCTTCAAATCAAGGTTTTCAGAATACGTGTCGTCAAGAAACTGCACAATACTATCAGCTCGCCCGCCAACCGCCGCGTATTTATCCTCTTCCCAAAATGTGCCATCAAAAGAGAGGTGATAGATCCGATTTTGCAACGAAGGATTTTCTTTGACCTCACAAATTAGTAATTCTACCTCAAGTGGTTTCGACTCAACCTGCCAGAAGTTGCCACCAATGTATTGGGAGTATACATTGGTTAACCATTTCGCCGTCACATCCTCACGCGTATATGTGAGTCCTTTGACCTCGGCGTCTCGAATACCTACATACCTTAGTGCTTCATACTCTCGATAAAGCCCTGTTGCTGCGAACGCAATCCGATCATAAATTTCTGATACCTTGAATACTGTTGTCAGAGGATTCTCAGCAACCACTGCCAGCCCATCCTGATATTCTAGGACGATAACTTCTCTGGCTTTCTCAATTCCCTTCTGAACAAACTCAGACCTATCCTGAACTACCTGTTCTGGGGATACATAATAGGGTGAAGCCATTCGTCCCTCCTTTTTGCTCCTATGAATAAAATATTATTTACTCAATTTTTCAAAGAGATCCGCGAATAAATCCTTAATTTCAGATTCCTCAACGTCTTTAATACCAGAGTGAGTGATCGTCTTTATTATCGGGAAAATATTACGCAACAAATCTGGGCCTGCGGTGCCTAAATCTTCATCCGCAGCATCCCACAGAGCCGCAACAACTACCTTTAGGATATCCTCACGCGACATATCAGGCCGATAGAGTTTTTTGAGTGAAGATCTTGCATCCTTGCCACCTGATCCTTCAGCATCATAATTTTCTTGTTCGTACCGGCCTCCGGCTATATCATATTTGTAAATATGACCACATTTCCGCTTAAGATCATAACCAGCGAATAACGGAATGACAATTAAACCTTGAATAGCCAACTGTAGGTTCGATTTCAGCATATTAGAGAGATAGTTTGCTTTTCCTTCAAGGCTAAGAAACGCCCCTTCGATTTTTTCATAAAATTCTACTTGAACTTGGAAGAGCTTTGCCATCTCTATGCATATACTTGCAACCCCAGCTACCGCGATGGCTGAATGCTCATCGATATCAAAAACTTTCTGTATACGGCGTTCACCAACTTGAAATCCTGCTGTCGCTTGACGATCACCCGCTATCACCACTCCTTCCTCGTAAACGGCGGCGATAATCGTTGTCCCTTCAAGAGCATCTAAACCATTATCCCGCCAATCGCTAATTAAAGACGGATCCAAATTAAACTTAACTAAATCTGGATACTCTGATTTTAAAAACCCTAAGAGGTTAGAGGTGCTGTATCGAGATGGTTCAATCAGCACTATTCTCCTCCTCTTTGGATATAATTCTCGACGAATTCTTCTGAATCCTCTTCCAAGATTTCATCGATTTCATCCAGCAACTGATCTAGGTTGTCTTTAATCTCTTTACCTTTNGTGGTAACTTCATCTTTAGGCTGAGCATTATCAGTATGATCTTGGGTTGGAGACTCTTTTTGTTCTTGTTGCTCTTGTTGCTCTTGTTGCTNTTCTGATGCCATAGTTGTCACTCCTTGTTCGCGTTGGAAGATAGTACCGCTTCGACAAGTTCAGAAGCAGTGCAGTTTTTCAGCAAATCACCCACAACCTCCTTCGTTCCGAAGTGGGGCCGATCCATTAAAATTTTATCCAAAGAAGAACCATCGGTACAAAACACCATCGAATTCCAGCTTGCACTATGAATATCCCTCGAGAATTTTTGCAAGCAGCTTCCACGAAAGAACGCACGTGTATCGGTTGGGGGGTTCGTAATCGCACGAACCACTTCTGCATGATCAACAATTTGATGAACACGTCCATTCTTTTTCAACCTTGCGTACAATCCTTTATCTGGACGAATATCATGGTATTGCAAATCCATCATTCGCACACGTGAGTCTGACCAATTCAAACTATGACGTTCAATGAAAGCATCAATGATACGTTTCTTAATTGCCCAGTCCAAGTGTTGATCCAGCGACATTGGGTCTGTTTCAAGTTGATCTAAAACAAATTCCCATTTAGTCATTACATCTTCCATTACAGATGTAATTTCATGTGGTTGAAGGTGCTTGTGGGCTAGATCCAGATAAGAACGTTGGATTTCAATCGGTGTCAAACGACGACCATCTTCAAGTAGAACGTTCTTTTTACAGGTTAGATCTCGTGAAACCATTTGATTCTGNNTCACAGGTTTTACCAAATCGAATTGACTGCCGANGACCCCTTTCTCGATTAGCTTCAACGCTATCGCAGTTATACCAACTTTCAGGTAAATCGAAAACTCCGACATATTCGAATCACCGACGATCACATGGAAACGACGGTAANACTTCTCATCAGCATGTGGTTCATCTCGCGTATTGATAATTGGNCGCGCGACCATCGTACTCAATCCNACTTCAGTTTCAAAAAAATCAGCACGTTGGGTGATTTGNAACTCGGCAGNNTCCGNGCCGTTTTCNGATCCAACTTTTCCCGCTCCTGNAATAANCTGGCGGGTGACAAAAAATGGTATCATCCCTTTAGTAATATCATCAAACACAACTTGGCGCGACATCAGGTAATTTTCATGCCCCCCGTAACTGTGNCCCTTGTAGTCGGTATTATTTTTATAGATNATGANTTCNTGTTCGGCGGGGAGGAGTTCCTCTGCAGCTATACGGGANAGATGCANAATCAAATCACCAGCCTTCTCGTAAGTAACTACATCTCTNGCATTNGTGCATTCCGGNGTGCANTATTCCGGATGAGCNTGGTCAACGTANTATCGCCCNCCATTAAACAGNACATCGTTGATGATGGTATTTTCTTCCTNATTAGGCTGTTGCTGTTGGTTCTCACCTNCANNCATNAACCCTCTAGCATCAACAAAGGGGCTTTCCTGNTCATAATCCCAAGTAANTTTTTTCAGATTGCTATCTTTGTAAACGTTAACAACCAAGGTTGAAGCAGCAACCGGATCTTGTTCCAATACGTTTTTAATGGAGATTCCNTATTCGGTTTCCGTTCCNATAATTATTGGTGTATCCGTTGAGTTAGAGATACGCACCACCTTTTATTGNATTTGGTTCCCTTTTGGGATGANCGGATTCATTATCGATTAATGCTCGNATANTAACAATCCGTTCACCNTTTCGCCCAGAAATTTTCGCCCAATCATCNGGATTAGTAGTGTTTGGCAAATCTTCATTTTCTTTATATTCTTCGCGGATGGCAACTCTTAAATCTTCAAGGGAAATTCCTTTTTCATTAGCATCATCTGCTATGATCCGCTTAATTGCAAATTTTTTAGCACGTGCGACAATGTTTTCAATCATTGCCCCGCTGATAAAATCTTTGAAATACAGCGTTTCGCGTTCTCCGCGTGCGTAAGTAACTTCAATGAACTTATTCTCACTGCTATCGGAGAACATTTCATCGGTTGCATCGGAAACCATACTCTTGATAGCTTCACCTACGTCATTGTCAAATCGTTCTAATTCAGAGGGCGCAATTGGTAGATTAGCATTCATGTATTTACTAAAAATGTCCTTCGCACTTTCGGCGTTGGGGCGATCAATCTTAATTTTGATATCAAGCCTACCGGGGCGGAGGACTGCTGGGTCAAGCAAGTCCTGTCGATTACTCGCACCAACGACAATGACGTCTTTTAAGCCTTCAACACCATCAATCTCAGCTAGAAATGTTGGAACTACTGTTGATTCCATATCAGATGATATTCCCATCCCCCTCGAACGGAAAAGCGAGTCCATTTCGTCGAAGAAGATAACCACTGGAAACCCATCTTTCGCTTTTTCGCGAGCTTTTTGGAAAACCTCGCGAATTTTTCGCTCAGTTTCACCGACGTACTTATTGAGAAGTTCAGGTCCCTTAACATTGATGAAATATCCTTTAATACCCTCTTTACCTGTCTTTTTTTGGATTTGTTTCGCTAGGCTATTTGCTATCGCTTTGGCTACTAAGGTTTTCCCACACCCAGGTGGACCATAAAGCAAAACGCCTTTGGGAGGTGTCAGGTCGAATTCCTGATACTCCTTGGGGTAAAGATAGGGAGTTTCGATAACGTCACGAATGTCCTCAATCTGCTCATCCAACCCTCCGACGTCCCCATAGGTTATATCTGGCACTTCTTCCAGCATAAGATCTTCTACTTCAACTTTCGGTAGCTTTTCCATCAACATGCCTGTTGCCGGATTGAGTAGAACTGAATCACCAAATTTCAAACTCCGTGAATCTGTCAACTCCGATAGTTCTACGACGCGTTCCTCATCTGCTCGCATAACTACAATGGCCCGTTTCTCATCAAGGACCTCTTTAAGCTTAACTACTTCACCACGTTTATCAAATTCTCTCACTGCAACAACATTGAAGACTCCATTAACAATGACTTCCTGTCCTCTTCGTATCTTATCTAAATTAATCTGTGGATCAGCGTTGACCTTCCACCTTTTACCTGAAAGATCGATGTCAACAGTACCATCGCTATTCTTCTGCAAGAAAATCCCATAGTTGTTGGGTGGAGCACTTAACTGCTCAACTTTTTCTTTTAATTCCTCAAGTCTTTCCTTTGCTTCTCGAAGTGTTCCTGTCAGTTTTCTGTTTCGACGATGTGCCTGCATTAACTCGCGTGTCATCTCATAAAGCCGATCTTCAGAATCATCAGATGACGCCAAGTTCATGCGCCTCCTCAGATTGTCAATTTCGTTTTCCAGAGACTCAATTGCATACTGCTGTTCACGAATGAGATCTTCTTGGGATCTCTCTATGGATCCCATTTCTATGGATTCCGCTTCAAAATTGTCAGTTTTAGTTTCACCGCTAGACATCTGTTTTCGTACCCCCTTGATTTACGAATTTCCCAGCATTACAGGAAAGCCCACAATTCATTAGGTAGTTCATAATTATTAAAAATCCAGTAGCAAATTTGGTCGCATCGCGTTGCGATTTTGGTAGGAGTTGCTTGGCCTATCCAGAATAGGGAATTAATAACAGGAAAACAAACAATAAGCCAAGAAATTTCACTTAAGATAAGAACCATTTGGGGCTAAACGCTGTTGGATACAAACTCTGAAACTCCCATCGAAACCTAGAGATAACGCTCTATAGATAGGACAACATCTTACCTTACTGAAACTAGTATAATCCATGCTTTTTACAAGGAGCTGAAAAATTGCTAGATTATAGCATTGAGGTGNAGTTGTGTCAAGGCAAAACACTTGNNAACTCAATATANTCANGGTTTCAAGNGAANGAAAAATNGCAAGCGNAATGAAGGAATATAATATACTTAGAACCCGCTAAAATCAGATCGGTTNCNGCAGAAGTTTAATCATGGGAAATTTAAAGATAATGTATTCTAAATCTAGAAATTGANNATTGGNAATCTAGCACTCAATTGCCAATACTATGCAACCAAATCAAAGGNCGGNTTCAAAATCTANCGNNTAGCCAAGATTTGAANACCTTTACCTCNTCTACTGAATGGTTGTTTCNAACCGACAATNAAGCCGATTCAGCAGATTAAAGTATCTAAATCGNCCCNNCANCCGNCGTTAGTCTGAAAGTGTTAGANGGNATCATTCCGNAANCCAACTNGCTCCNACANTTGATAGNCTACCTTANGCANCCNTNACTCNNATACNNCTGTGAAATGCTGGTAGTATCCATTACCAGATGCCTTTTCAGCACCTCGACTTCTTGTCATAGCTNTNATTTGGACTAATTAGCTGTCAATATAGCTGCGCTGTGTTGAGCNCGNCAATCCACTNACANAAGAAGCTTTCTGTGCGAAANACGATAANCTNAGCAACCACTTCTCACTCTTAAGACCATTTGNGATAATNACAACAAATAGTTAGCNATAGGAAAAANCTTTAANCCAGCACGNGTCACCNATAACTTAGGGTGGNCGATGANATTGGGAATCAGNAGTTAATCCCCATTGATACAGTTTCATCACTCCAGATCAAAATTTGGCAGATAAAACTGTAGTCATTGCCATTGTTGATCTGGAATATCAGTGTTATAATTCTTCTGTTCAATGATCGATTCGGTTTTTTACCCATGAAACGCTATATGGAGATTATTAAACTATTTCAGTTCCCTCTTTAATGCTCAAATACGGTCTTAAATGTCAAATACAGTCTTAACATGATGAACGGCTTCTGAATCAACGTATCATTTAAATCAAGGACGCTAATCTATTTGGAAAGTGACACTTTGAAATCATTCTGACTTTTAACTTTCTATTTTTTTCAGTTTTCCCCGAATCACCTTGACAGACCGCCGTGATTTCTCCATTAGTTCGGACTATTTAGTTTGTGCAAACCGAGTCGTTTACGAAACGATGATCGGAAGTGTTCCATTCTACGAGATATTTTCCTTGGTAAAACAAAACTTTTGGTCAACCTTGAATTGCGCTGGAGAATGTTCAATTTTCAAGCCATCAATCAATACTTTGCAATTGCTACTAAAATGTTTTTGCTGATATCGGTCGGGTGTGGGAGAATAGCCTCCAGATAGGTTTCCACTACCTACATCCAGCCAAAGAGGGCGAACTTCGGTTAATATGGAATGAGAATTTTGTTATTGCTCTTGATGTGGGAAATTCTGTTATCAAATACGACAAACAAGAGTTTATTTGGGTCTGGGTTATCCACCAATTCTCTGGGAGGAAACTACATAATGCTAAGAAAACATGTGTCTGCTTTGATTGTAGCTTTATTTTTTTGTGGGAATCATCTTTACGGGCAAGAAACTGCTGAGGCGCTGATCAAGAAAGGAGATCAATACCACGGAGCTGGAAAATTGCAAGCGTCACTCGAGACTTTTCTAAAGGCCAATGAGATCAGTCCAGAAAATTCGGAAATCATTTGGCGAGTAGCACGCGCTTATTCCAATTTGGGTGACGAAGAGAAGTCTCAGGATAATAAGGAAAAAGCGAGAGGACTCTATCAAAAAGCTGAGAAATACGCACGGAATGGCGTTAAAATCAATCCCAACCATAGTTTTTGCCATACTTATATTGGGGTTGCTGTTGGGAATATAGCTTTAACAGAAAGTAGTAAAAAGAAGGTTCAGCTTTCCGTTGTAGTAAAAAATGAAGTCATGAAAGCAATCGAGCTTGACGATAAAAATGATACCGCACACCATCTCTTGGCACGTTGGCATCGAGGTGTAGCTAACCTATCATGGATTGAGCGGGGGTTTGCCAAAATATTTTATGGGGGACTACCTTCAGCCTCACATGAAGAGGCCATCGAACATTTCAAGGAAGCGGTAAAAATTCTACCTACCTACATCAACCACCGTCTTGAGCTTGCCAGAACGTATCAAGAGATTAAAAAATGGGAGCTTGCAATGGACGAGTTAAATATTATTGAAAAGCTTGAAGCTAAAAGCGATAAAGACCATAGGTACAAAAACGAAGCAAATCAGCTTCGCATAATAGTAGAGAAAAAACTCAAGTAAATACTTGGAGGAAACATGAATGACTTTGCCTTTACCGGAGGACGACCGGATCCAGATACTTTTCCAACTGAAAAATTAATCGAAGCTAGTGCCAAAGCGTTACAAAATCTTGGAGGTAACCTCGTTAATTATCCAGGAGATAATGGTTATCAAGGTTTGCGAGAAGTATGCTCACTTCGATTTGAGCGTCGAGAGGGCGTACCATTGCCTATAGATCAGATATCAATTACATCAGGATCTATGCAATCGCTCGATCTTATTCTACGCAATCTTCTCGAACCTGGTGATATTGTGCTAACTGAAGAGTTAGTATATAGCGGAACACTGGGGCTTTTACGTCACCTCAAAACTAATATTGTTGGTGTCCCTCTTGACTATGTTGAGGGACTTGATCCCGACGCACTGGAAGAGATTCTCATTGATTTTCAGGGCAAAAATATAAAACCAAAGCTAATTTATGTTACACCGAACCACCAGAATCCAACGGGAGCGATCTTAACACTTGAACGCCGAAAACGCTTGATTGAATTAGCAGAAACCTTTGATCTATTTATTGTTGAAGACGATTGTTACGGTGATATTGATTTTACACCGGAACCGATTCCCAGCAGCTTATTCAAACTTGATCAATCTAACCGTGTTATATACGTGGCAACTTTCTCAAAAATATTGGGTGCAGGCGTCAGGCTTGGTTATTTTGTCGCCAAGTCGCCATATGATAAAATCATCTCTAATGACCGATGGGATCTTGGAACTAGCGCTTTATCAAGCGCTATTGTGGCAGAATTCTTCCGTGATAACCTTGATCA
>PBXZ01000060.1:0-8725 GCA_002729415.1 Candidatus Poribacteria bacterium
CCTTTATTATCGAGAGCCAGATTTTTCTCGTCATAGACGGTCTCTAACTCGGTGTGAAACAGCCGAAAAACGGGCTTGCCAAACAAGCGATGCGATTCGATTTTGGCCCACTGTTGCAATCGGTTGGAGGGTAGGTTTACCTGATAAACTGTCAATTCTTGGCCTGTCCCTGCATTTTTAAAGGACGCGCCCATAGATGCATATAGTTTGTCTAATTCATTTGGCACTGCATATTGGGCTGCTAATTGGGACTCTGTGTTTATTTGAACATAGATCTTTTTACGCTTTTCCGGGGTTGTCTCCTCAAAATGTTGTTCGTAGAGTTGCGTAATCCGATCCAAATGCGGTTTTTCCCTTTTGTAATCTATTGTTCCTAGTTCTTGTGTCCCTTTAAAAAGCAGGTGTTCCAAATAGTGAGCTAGCCCAGTTGCATCTTCTGGATCGTTTTTGGCACCAACGCGAACCGCGACTTCGGCGTAAAAACGAGGTTCCTCGTGGTTCTCTGTCAGATAAACGGTTAATCCATTGTCCAACTGGAATATGGCTACATCCATCAAATCAACAGGATCGGGCTGATTGATCCGCCGGTAGCCGAGATTAACATCCGAATCAGAAGCGAGGCTTGCTTTTTTTGACTGGATTTCTGATTTGACCTGGTCTGCTGAAACAGCAGAAGTCGTTGTAGATTGTCGCGGCCCAAGACAACCTATCAAAAATAAGAGGATGAAAAGAGGATGGTAAGTTCGGTATCGCATATATTCACCTCAAAAGAAAAAGCCCAGCAGCAAAATCGAGATTTCCTTTTGGGCTTTGAGTGTTGAGTTTAAAATTTGGTCTAAAGGTTGTTAACCTTGTTGTAGTTCGGAGGATCTATTTTCGATTTTTAACTGTCGACTTCGTCCCAATCACAGAAGCGTTTACCCTCTTTTTTTTCTTTAGAGAGAATCAACAGGGCTGCGGAAGCTCCGTCTCCAGCTGAAATAATGGCCTGAACTTGATGAGGACGAGTGGTACGACCAACAACAAATAGATTTTCAATGTCTGTTTCGGCCTCGCGCGTGGCTCCAATAGCGCCATCATCACCTCTTTCCAAACCCAAACTCTCGGCCAATTCCCGGCTTGCCCCTGTAGCAATAATCAGATACTTTCCTGAATAGGTCTCTCCATTATTTGCGGTTACAGTAAACCCATCGTCTGTTTTTTTTGCCTGATCCACTGAGGCGTCAACTAGATTGGTACCGAAATTCGTTGCCTGCTGCCGCCCAATTTTTTGAAAATCGCTCCCTGTCATTTCGGGAATTCCCAGATAATTGTACAGCATGGCATAGTGCATGGGGGTCTCATCCTGACCGAAAATAGTGGTTTCGATATCGTTTTTGGCCAAATATAAGGCAGCGCTCAAACCGCCTGGCCCATCGCCAACAATAAGTGCACTTGACATTGTTCCTCCACAAAATCATTTCAATCTCATCGCCGGATTGTAGCATGGGTGACGAACAAACGCAACAAAAAACCCTAACTTCCACACAATCTATAAACTGTAATATTCTCCCATTTTTTCTTGGATCGGTGTGTAGGTACGCGTTTTCGAAATACGTCTTGTATTAAAAAACCGTGTGTCTCAAACATAGTTTCTAAATTGGTAATCATCTTCTGACCGGAATGATCAGCATACCCTAATAGAACCTGCCCACAACTGGTTAAGTAATCTTGTGTTTGAGCGAGAAAGCGTCTCACTGTATTCTGGTTTTCATCGTGGATTGCAATTTCAGCACGACTACGACATCTTGCTACTACCCAAGGCGCATTAAAAACAATCAAATCAAATTTCTGATTCCCTATCGGTTCGAATAAATCTCCTGCCCTGGTTACTTCAACCTGAGCACCATATAAATTAAACCTATAAAGGTTGATTTTGGTGGTGGCAACTGCTTCCGGCAAAATATCCGAAGCGAGTACCCTTGGCTTGCAACCGGCTAATCGATGTGCAGCAAGAATAGACAAAATCCCGGATCCACAACCCAGATCCAAAACAGCTGCTTCCATGGGCAACGAATCTTTAACACACCAAAAACCCTGTTGGAAAAGATGGATAGTGTCTTTTGACTGTGGAGGAAGCACGTTTTCGGAAACGACCAATGATTTCTCAAGAGCATCAGTTTCATAAGGTTGCTGTAGTGAATCCTGGATTTTTTTCAATGCAGGTACAGGAATGAGAAATGGACAATCTTGATTTGCTTCCGGGTTCTCACCAATTAACTCAAGAAGGTATGGGAGGTCAGAGGTTGGTTCAACTTGTAATAAACCAGATGCATCAACTAAAATCATTAATTTAAGTAATGGGGAAGATTGCTTCTTCTCAGCACGTGGCCTGTCCGACGATTTAAAGTCGCGTTTCCTACCTTTCCTCTCTTGGTTAGGTGAGGGTTTCACCAGCTCATCCTTTTTTCGGTTAATAAATTCCACTGTGTTTGAGATAAGATCCGAATCTCCAGACAAAGCAGCANCNCCNCCTCGTTTAATATGGCTGAAAATCCGATTTGGTCGTTCGAGATCNTGGTTGGTGAAAANTTTTATTCTAACATCNTCCGGTGCAAAATCTCGGAACTGTGNGGGCACAAAAACTTGACCAACTCCTCCTACTNCATAAAATGGTAGCATCCTTACAGCAACCCCCAATCCTTGAAAAGTTGCCAACTTCTACCAGGTACATCTGATCTGAATACCTGTATATTTCCAAGATCAGCCATGGTTACATAACAAGTTCGACCATCTGAACCACCAAATGCGATATTGGTGCAATGCTCTCCTTCTAACTCGACTTCTAGTATTACATCACCTGTTGGTGAAACCTTGGCGATAGTTCCTTTCCCATGACGTGTAACAAGTATGTTTCCCTCAATATCACAACGCATGCCATCCATGCCAAAATTAGGAAATTGAATTAAAAGTTTTTTATTACGAATATTACCGTTACTAGATAGGTCATAGACCCATATATTGCGCTGAACACTTTCATTAACATAAAGTCTTTTACCGTCTGGACTGACCTCAATACCGTTGGTTGTTCCCATATCAGTCTCAAGCAAAGTAACTGTCCCATCAGTGTCAACACGCCATATTTGTCCAGTTGCCTCTCCCCAGTTCGGGTCGCTGGCATAAATTATTCCGTTTTTACCAATGGCAATATCATTTGGTTGATTCATTCGGGNGNCATGGCCGTAGACNGAGATNCCCATAGTGNCCATNTCAACTTTGAGAACATTNTGATTTGTGTAATCAGCAATGAACATATAGCCTTNANNGTTAAANCGTATCCCGTTTCCGNTACTGCCGTTTGGCAATTCAATGAANACACTGGTTTNGCCATCTGGAGTGACTTTTCCTATTGTATGTTGNCGTGCAAAATTGACCGCATATAGATTGCCATATTGNTCACACGCTGGACCTTCAATACCAGATGTAAAACCTTCTTTTTCTGTNAATTGACACGCTACAAAACATTCATCGACCATTTTAAATTACCCATGAGAATTTCATATTTGAATTTNAGGTTAACCTTATCGTACAAAATACTTTAAGGATCTAAAAAGACATTTTATCCACGCNGACAATCCAGTGTCAATGTGTAAAATCAGAGTCCAAAATAATTATTACATGTTGGGATTTGCTNATTGAGTAAAAACTTTCATTNTGTTATAATGCTGACTGACGATTTTTCTTAATTTGTTCTATGTTTTTTCGATAATTATAGACAGCATCCTAATTTCGATGATTGTATAATTTATTCTAACNAGATACTTAAGGATGTATTTTTTGCATTTAGGTCAGGCAGCCTACTNAATCTGCTATTCAGCCTTTTAAGGAGAATTTGTGAGAAGAACAGCCCTAATCTCATCATTGGTTTTTCTGTTTTATTTTTTTTGTAGCTGGAATTCTTTCGCAGTTTTGGTCGTAGATCAGACTGAGGGGCATCCCGGAGTTACCGTTACCATGTCTAATAATCATGGAGNTGGTGTGAAAACCGTTGGGATAATTATGTTTGGCACTACTCAAGTTACAGCGGCNGAGCATAATCTAACNGCGACAAAAGGGCAAATTAATTCCGATCAAGTTGTTACAGACCTTAATGGGGATTATAAGATTACCTTTTCTGTTCCTGATCTGCCGGCTAATAGTTATCTGGTGCAGATTGGCAACCTTGGTACCTTTACTTTTAATCTAACTCAGCCAGTTCTGAATAGAAGCACGGGTTACGTNGGTAATTCACTCAGGNTTTCTGGTTTTCATGGTATTGCTGAGTTCACTATAGGCAAAATCCAGCTAGACAATGGCTCCCGGACGATTACAAAANCTGATAATGCTTTAAANTCAATCGTTGGGTCAATTAGTATCGATGACAAAGTGGTGACAGATGCNTCCGGAAATTACGAGGTGATATTTGAAATTCCCAACCATGTTGGAGGNCCAATAGTATTTACACTTGGTGGGACCAAGATGCCTTTTGCCCTCTTAGCTTCGATTACTTCAATTGAACCCAAAGAGGTTAAGTATGGAGAGTCNATCACCATTACNGGNCAAGGGTTCAGCCAACTTGATACTCTAACAGNTGATATCGGTGAGTTAACCTATNAATTTCCAGCGAGTGATANTCCAGTTAACGCTAATGGTTATTTTAGCGTAAGTGCACAGATTGGTGATATACGGTGGCAGCCGACACACGACGTTACTGTTTCCGGTAATGTTTCAGGAAACAAAGTTGCCGAAATCGACGAAGTTGTCATTAATCCCTCCATTACCTTTCACGATCCACAAGGGGACTTGGGAAATAGCTCGGGTACAGCCAATGCTGTTGTATATGTCACAGGTCGAAACTTTGCTGGTAGTGGTCAAGATAATGATGAAAAAGTTAGTATTCAATTTGACAATAAAGAAGTGGCTAAAGTGGGTCAATTTGATTTTAGTCTACAACCACCGGGGAAATTTTCCATCTCCTTTGTCACTGCTAAATTAAACAATGGCGGTAATTTAGAAATACAGGCTCAAGGCACTATCTCTTCCCCTTATCCAGTAATGGAGTTCTTATATTCATTGCCTGATAGCAGGCCTAAGTTGGAAATATCTAAGGATGTTGGTCAACCTAGTCTACAGATTGATATTACTGGAACCGGATATGCGGGTGGTGCTGATATTGGTACACCAGTCCTAAAATTAAAAACAGCAAATACATATTCCGCTTTGGCAATCGATNCATATGTAGNTGGNTCTGATCCNNGNAGTTCCTCAGCTAAAATTAAAACTGATACAGATGGTAAATTTTACGTAAAAGTCACAATTCCAAACAAACCCGCTGATCTATATCAGATATGGATCAANAAGGANGACACGAATAACAACAGCCAGCTTGATGATGGAGAAGACGCCAACACCAATAGCCAACTTGATTACTTTAATACTAACAACGATACNACTAAAGAATTTCGTATTATTCCGAAACTTACTGTGGTTGCGGGACAATCAGAAAAAGTTGGTGGTACTTTCTCGATATCTGGTGNTGGTTTCGGCACCGGCGNAGATGTTNATACCGGCGAAGATGTTGATATTAAGTTAACNGCTGACGATGTNTCTCCCGTTCCGCTGACTCAAATTCAGGCTGATGTTGATGGCAACATCGGTTCGACTGATTTGGAAATTAATCCTCAAACCTATGGAAATAAAAAGATCATTGCGTCAGGAATCACTTCGCAATTGACAACAGTGGCAGATGGAACGTTGAAAATTCTTAATCAAATTACTTCAGCAACCACTTCAGCAAGTTCAGATTTAGGAACNAATATCTCCGTTGGTCAATCTATTAAGCTTGAAGGNAATGGTTGGGGCGCTAATGAGGAATTAATTGTTGCGGTTAGTGAATTTAACAGTACCAATGTGTCAGTGGAATTAGGTCGTCTAACCACTGATGCAAACGGTGTTTTTTCTCATAGTCTTGTCATGCTGAGTTTGGGGGGGACTGGTGTGTTCAAACTCACCATAAGTGGAACTGCTGCAACTATCAGTGAACCGCAAACGGCTATGGGGCGTGGGGTGAATCTCCTTTCTTGGAGTCTTCAAGGTTCAACCGAATACCCGATTGTCCTTATCCAACAGAATTCNGGGCAGGTTGGTGACACAATTACAGCTAAGGCGACTACCAATCCGGGAGTTGGAGACTTATTCTTTGGAAATACAACAGTGACTGTTGACAGCTCAAGCNCAGACGGGAACGGCAATTTTGATATTACNTTTAAAATCCCAGAGAAACCTACAGGAATNCATCTCATTAAATATNAGAAGAGCGAAGTTCCGTATACCATAGGNAGTAAGATCACNAATATATTGCCAAATAGTGATGTAACTGTTGGTCAAGTTGTGACTGTTGAAGGAAAGGGTTATCCGGCCAATTCGCGAATTGAGGTGAAATTTGATTCCACAGTNGTTGCTACTGTTATCTCTAATTCCAGTGGTACTTTCAGCGCTGGCTTTCCGCTTCCAGTTGTGGCTGGCAGCACTTCCCATCAAGTTACAGCTGTCGCTACTATTTCGAGGGANACGGCCCCAGCGATNACTTTCCCAACTACTGGAAATAAAGTGACGGGGAAAGTGACTTCAATCCAGCCNGTTATAGGAACGACAAAAACTCCAGTTGCCTTGTCAGGTAATGGATTCAAATCNTACCAAACAGTGACGATTCAATTTGATNGCACCGATGTACTTGATGAAAATGGGGCGACATCGGCAACGTTTCTGACNAGTGATCTAGGGACTTTAACGGCAACATTTTACCTTCCAGAGAAACCAAGNGGAACCAAGCAAATTACGGTTAATGGCCAAGCCAACGTTGGATTTACNATCCGNAGTGCGGTGTCGNTAGATTCCAAAAGNGCACAAGTTGGNAGNAGNATCACAGTTACCGGTAATGGATTNGCTGCTTCTGAAGCCCTTACTTTCAAGGTGGAAGATAAAACCGTCGACACTGTTTCTGCTGGAACCAATGGCAAATTTAGTAAAGCAATTACTATCCCACGACTTGGTGGNGGTAGTAGAACACTTGAAGTCATTGGNGGTAATGGTAGNTATTCGACAGTATCTTTCTCTGTTTTGGGGAAAATTACNAGNGTTGAACCAAATGGCGGTACTGTACAGTGTGGAGATGAGGCTATTGTCACTGGTGAAGGATTTATGCCGAATGAGGATTTATATATTGACTTCGGAACCACACAGGCTATTGACATCTCCAGTGGTGATACTGCTGTGCGNGATGATGGCACTTTCATAACAAAATTTAGGATTTCNACACAACCTNCTGGTGTCAAAGATCTGACGGTTAGACAAGCTAGTGGTTCTTCCGATAGTCGTGAAAACGCAGTTCAAATCGTTGGGCAATTAACNCGGTTGCTGATCAANGGTAANCCGCGAAGNGCATCCAACAAAACGATAGAGTGTAGTGCTGAGCTAACGTTGGCTGGACGTGGCTTCACAGCAGGAAGCGATTTAGAGGTAGTGCTACAGACAACATCAGATATTAATGTTACGTATAAAACCCATGGCTTATTAAATCCAGTTGTTCGATCTGATGGGACTTTTGTGATTATTTTCAATACCAATAATCTTGGAGCAGATCAAGGAATTGACATTCAGGTCAAGGATATTGATAAGGAAATAACTGTCAGTACCAGGACAGAAACGGATACTGACGAAGAACCCGATGTCTTTGGAGGTATCGATGTTATTGGTAGAATATTGACCTTCACTCCCTTAACTGGAACTGCGGATACGGAGATAGAGATTACGGGATGCGGTTACCATGCGGGAGCAACAGTTGAAGTTCGAACTCCCTCGATTGATTCAGTGTTGGGCAGCGAGATTGTGGAAGCTGTCAGCGTTCCAACACCAGATGCAACTGCAACAACAGATACTGAAGACGAAGTTAGCGGTGCAGGAACTTATAAGGTTGCGTTTAAATTCGGAGACCTCGGCGAATCCGTAGATTTACCATTAGGTCCCGTGACGTTTACAGTAAGTAGCACAGGTGGTGGGTTTACGATTGAAGATACTACCGCACCGTTCATTTTGTCAGAAGTTGATTCTAAACGGGTAGATGTAACACCGCTTTTCGGTTCCTCCGAAGATGAAGTCACTATCATTGGTACTGGTTTTCCTCCCGGAAAGGAGGTGGGACATATCACCTTTGATGGTGAAAGAATCAGCGTCACCTCTACTGGCGTTGGATTTGTCAACCCAATTAGCAGTAAGATAAAGACTGACATTAGCGGCGTATTTCAGGTTTTAGCAACCGTTCCAGCAGTTACCCGTGGAGTGAAATTAGTCACGACGACCGATCTCCCTGCAACGACAAGAGGTAGTTTTGAGGTGCGAAAGAAACTGTCAATTATCACACCTGAAACAGCATCTGGCTATGTTGGCTCAGAAATTATAGTCAAAGGTACGGGTTTTAATGCAGCTGAAATTCGTTCTCTACGCTTTAACGGAGTTCATGTTACTTCGACTAATTACGGCTTGAAAGTTGAGGGAATTGGTAACTTTGTAGCTGGCGAGAAAATTGAAACTGATAGCCTAGGTCGATTCAAGGTTAGATTCGTGGTGCCAGCAATTGCTTCAGGCCGGCCAGTAATGGTTACTACAGATGACGGTGGAATTGCCAACTTTGAAGTCGTGCCTAGGATTA
>PBXZ01000061.1:0-11574 GCA_002729415.1 Candidatus Poribacteria bacterium
ACACTTCATACACCCTCCCGATAATCCCTGACGTTCGCTGGTTCCCATTCCCCCACCGGGAATCCCAGCAGCACAAAAACTCCAACCACATCCCGATGAAGGCACGCACTCGAATATTCCCTCCCCTGGCGGGCTTAATGGCCGCTTTTTCCCTCCTGAACGGCGGCTTGGCCGTTGCCGCGACTTATGAACAGGACTTTGATGCCTTCGCCGACGGCACCACTGACCTTGGCGATGGAACGGTGATCACCGGCCCGGCAGTGAGCGTTCAAGGTGGTCGCCTGCAGCTCACCATCGACAACCAGGGACTCGGCTTCTCCAGCTTCCACATCCCCCCCCTGGCTGACTCTTCGCAGGGGTGGACCGCCACCTGGGATTACGAGATGTTTGACAGCGTTGGCGCCAACGATCCAGCCGACGGTTTCTCCTTCAACTACGGTGATTTCGCCCTCAGCGCGCAGGGAAGTGCAGAGGAAGGCATGGCTGGGTTTGCGACGAACAACATCTCCTTCGAGGTCGACACCTGGATGAACTTTGACCCCGAACAGGGTGTCAACATTTCCGGAGTCTTGAATGGCGCCGACATCCAGAATCAGCTTGGTGCCTTCACCAACGGTATCATTCTCAACGACGGCCAGCGGGTGAGCGGGACCATGACCGCAAGCTACGATGCCGCCGCGGGAACAGTGTCCTTTGTCACCACCGGCCTTGAAACCAATGCCGACTTCGTTGACATCGATCTTCAGGGAGCCGTCGGGGACGACGCCTGGAACTTCGGTTTCTCGGCCCGGGTTGGTGGTGCCAATGAGGACCTCTTCATCGACAATCTGGTGATCACAGCAGGCGTTCAGGCCCCAAGCGGGCATCAGCCCGAAACCCTTCTCTACCGCCGCACGGACGGTCTCAATGTCGCCGGCGACGATTTCACCGGGGCCCTGCCTGAGAACGCCGACCAGAACATTCCCTTCGGCGAACTGGACGATCCCAATTCCAGTTTCATTGCCGCCCTCGATGTAGACCTGGAGCCCGGAAACGGCGGGATCGATCTCACCGGGGACAACCACGACCTCGCCTTCATCTTCCAGTTCTATGACGCCGACGGCGTCTTCGCCTTCACCGAGAACTACGATGACCGCGTCAAGATCGTGGCTACTCCGATCGGCGGCTCTGACAATCTGGGCGCCACCGGGGCACCCCTCCAGCACAGCGATCTGGGCTGGGACATCCGCACCTACGCCAACTTCGACTTTTCTGCCGAGGGCGGCGGCGGCTGGTTCAACGTTGATATCTGGCTCACCGAGGACGGGGGTGGCGCCCAGTCCGCCGCTGACATCGGATTTGGCTACTTCAATGGCAACTCCTCCAACACCGCCGACTTCGGCGGCATCGGCTACACCAGCACCTTCGGAATCAGCAGCGGCGCGCCCGCGGTCTTTGATACCGACGGCAACGGCCAGAGCTGGGGGGTCTATCTCGCCGGCTTCGATCCCAATCTCGACAGCGACGGAGACGGGATCCCGGACGGCTACGAGGAGCAGTACTTCCCCGGGGACCTGAGCCAGCTCGGACCCGGCGACTTCGATGGCGACGGAGTGAACGATCCCGACGAATTCATCGACGGGACCGATCCCACCCAGGCCGACGCGGACAATGACGGCTCCAACGACGGCCAGGAAAAGGCCGCCGGCACCGATCCCGCTAATCCCGACAGTGACGGAGACGGCCTGCTCGACGGGGTGGAGACCAACACCGGCACCCTTGTCGACGCCAGCGACACCGGCACCGACCCCCTCGATTTCGACAGTGACGACGATTCGATCGGAGACGGGACCGAGGTTGCTGCCGGATTCGATCCCAATGACCCTGCCTCCCATCCGGACATAAGCACAGCCAACCACAGATCGGAAAGGGTCCTCTACCGCCGCACGGACAACCTCCCCGGAGCGGACTTCACCGGGGCCCTGCCAGAGAACACCGACCAGGCCGCCCCCTTCGGNGANCCGGACGANCCGGACTCTTTCCTNCTCGAGGCGATCAATGTGGACCAGGANCCAGGGAGNGGGGGNGTTGACCTCACCGGNGACAACTACGACCTCGCCTTCATCTTCCAGTTCTATGACCAGGACGGCGTGTTCGCCTTCACCGAGAACTTCGACGACCGCGTCAAGATCGTGACCACCCCGATTAGCGGTTCCACCAACCTCGAGGCCAGCGGAGCAGCGGTCCAGCACACCGATGTGAACTGGAACGTCCGTAGCTTCGCCAACTTCGACTTCGGCGGCGGGGGCTGGTTCGACGTCCACGTCTGGTTCACCGAGGACGGCGGAGGCGCCCAGTCCGCGGCCGACATCGGCTTCGGCTACTACAACGACTCCTCGACCAATACCGGCGACTTCGGCGGCATCGGTTATGCCAGCACCTTCGGAGTAAGCAGCGGGGCTCCCGCGGCCTTTGACACCGACGGCGAGGGCCAGAGCTGGGGTGTCTACCTCGACAGCTTCGATCCCGAAATCGACAGCGACGGCGACAGCATCCCCGACGGCTACGAGGAGAATTACTTCCCCGGGGACCTGACCCAGCTCGGACCCGGCGACTTCGATGGCGACGGGCTCAGCGACCTGGAGGAATACAGTGGAGGGACCGATCCCACCGACACCGACACCGATGGCGATGGCCTGCTGGACAACGTGGAAAGCGGGAGCGGCACCTTTGTGGACTCCAACGACACTGGAACCGATCCTCGCAATGCCGACACCGATGGAGACGGCCTGAGCGACAGCGCGGAGAGCAACAGCGGCACTTTCGTCGATGCCAACGACACCGGTACGGATCCTCTTGATACCGATTCCGACAGCGACGGCTGCCCTGACGGCGTGGAAGTTGCCCAGGGCGNGGATCGGGATCCCAACGGCGCGGACGGCCCGGGAGCCCATTCCACCTCCTACCTGCAGAACTTCGACGGCTTCCCCAACGGCACCACCGACCTGTGCGATGGCAGCCAGATCGGAAGCAACAACGGTCCTGCCTCCATCCAGGACAACCAGCTCCGCCTGTCCCAGGATGGGATTGGAACCACTTACTCGTCATTCCGGATCCCGGCCCTCAACGGTTCCGCGGACGCCTGGACCATGACCTTCGACTACACCATCATCGACAGTCCCGGTCAGAACCCGGCAGATGGCTTTGCCATTTCCTACGGGGCCATCCCTCCCCTCACCAACCCCACCGGTGGCGCCACTGACGATGCCAACGGCGCGGGTGAGGAAGCCTGGAGCACCGCCATCCCGTGGCTCTCCGTGGAGATCGATACCTGGGACAGCGGAGGAGGAGAAGCGGGCGTCAACGTGGCCACCAACACCACCGCCCACCCGGATCTGACATTCATCCCCGGTCTGCCCATTATCGCCGGAGAAACGCGAAGTGGGACCGTGACGATCGCCTGGGACGGCAATGCCGAAACACTCAGCGCCAACATCACCGGCCTGGTCAACCCGGTTGANATCGTGGAACTGTCCATTCCGGACTTCACGGCCGACGACTCCTACATCTGGGCCATCAACGCCCGGACCGGGGGAGCGCACGAAACTGTCCTGATCGACAACATGTCCGTCTCCACCACCATCACCGACGTCCACAACTTCGTGGTCTCCAGTGACGATAGCGGTGCCAACCTCGACCTCNAGTGGAACAGCTTCGCTTCCGAAGTCTACACCGTGGTAAGCTCCACCGATCCGGAAGCGGNCGGCCCTCCCGAGACCTGGGCCCCCGTGGCCGGACTGCAGGACCTGGGCGCCACCGTGCCGTCGAACNCGCACAGCATCCCGAATCCGGGCGATCCGCTGCGCATCTACCATCTNCTGGCCGGGCCGGTTCCGGCNCTCTTCTCCGACGACTTCGAGTCGGGGGCNGGAGACTGGACCGCCCTGGTCAATGATCCCGGTGGCAACACCCAGTGGGAGTTGGGCGCCCCGGTCGGTTCCACCGGNCCNCTNNCTGGNGCNGANGATTCCGCCANCGCCTGGTGCACCAACCTGGGCGATTACGGAANCGNCTCCGACATNTCCCTNCGCTCNCCTGCCATTGACCTGACTGGNGTGCCCGGAGCGNTCCTGAGCTTTGAGGCCTTCCGGGATGCGGATGGATTCGNCGACACNGCCGAGGTGCGCTTCCTGCGCGCCGCCGACCAGGTGCNGCTCGGGGNGTCCGTNGCCCTGGACATGACAGCCTTCGACTCCGACTATGGAACAATCGAGATTCCCGTCGATGCCGCAGCCATCGGGGAAACCGTCATCATCGAGTTCAACTTCGTCAGTGACGGTAGCGCAGACGCCTTCAGCGGTCTCACCATTGACAACGTCAGCGTGAGTGCCAACTAGGCACCCGCCCAAGTTCAACCCTCACCCTGAGGCGGTGGAGCCCCCCGGCTTCACCGCCTCTTCTTTTCCGGTCCCAAGCCGGGGCTGAAAGATCCCGGGGGGTGGTCCCGCTCAACCCTCCCCTTCCCGCGGCAGGCGCGCAGTCAGGACCACCGCCACGCACACGAACCCGGCGCTCGCCCACAGGCAACCCGACAATCCCGCCCACAGGTAGAGCAGGCCGGAGAGCAGCGTTCCCACCAACCGCCCCCCGGCATTGGCCATGTAGTAGAACCCCACGTTGAGGGCCACCTTGTCGGAATCCGTATAGGCCAGGATCAGGTGGGAGTGGACTGCCGAGTTCACCGCGAAGACGACTCCGAACACCGCGAGACCAGCCAACACCATCACCACGACCTGAAAATCCAGCTGCACTGCCAGGGCCAGGGCTCCCGTCACCAGAGCCAGCATCCCCACCCACCCCAGGGCAGCCCGCGCCCCGCCACGCTTCAGCAAGACCGGGGCCGCCGCCTGGACCAGTCCGTAGCTGATGACCCACGCCGCCATGAAACCTCCCACCGCGGCAAAACTCCATTCCAGCCTCTCCTTGAGAAAGACCGGCAACCCCACCACAAACCAGATATCACGCGAACCGAAGAGAAAGAACCGTGCCAGGGAGAGGAGGTTGATTTCCCGACTCTTTGAAAACAACTGGGCGAACTTCACCTTCTCCTTCGACCTGCCCAGGTCCTGCCGCAGACTCAGCATCCCGCCCCCCAGCAACAGGAGGAGTCCACCCGCCATCACCCAAAGAGCCATCACGAACCCCAACCACCCCAGGAGAACACCCCCGGCGAGAAAGCCCACCCCTTTCAGGGCGTTCTTCGAACCGGTCAGGATGGCCACCCACTTGAAGAGGGCCCGCCCCGCGGATGCCTCTCCTTCTCCCCCGGAAACAAGCAACTTGACCGCACTCTTCGTGCTCATCTTGGTCAAATCCTTCGCCACCCCGGAGAGGGCCTGGGCCACCATCACGTAACCCACCGAGAAGAGCACCGCCCAGTGCTGCTGCACCAGCGAAAGGGCCACCAGGGCCACGATCTGGGCCCCCAGTCCGGCAAAGAGAGTCACCTTCAACCCCACCCTCGAACCGGCCCAGCCACCCAGGAGATTGGTCACCAGTCCACAGAATTCATAGAGCAGGAAGAGGAAGGCCAACTGGACCGGCGAGTAACCCAGGGCATGAAAATGCAGCAGGACCAGCATGCGCAACGCCCCATCGGTCAGGGTGAATCCCCAATAAGACGCCGTGACGATCGTGTAATTGCGTATGTCCATCCTCTCGAAGCATGTGCGAAATGTGCTGGTCCCACGCTACGACAACGAACGCGCCACCCTGGCGACCAGCTCCATGAGACGGCAGGCATAACCAAACTCGTTGTCGTACCACACCAGCACCTTCAATTGCGTTCCATCGTTCACCATGGTGGCCGGTCCGTCCACAATCCCGGAACGGACATCATTGACGAAATCCGCGGAGACCAGGGGCTTCTCTTCAAACCCGAGAATTCCCTTCAGTTCCCCCTCGGAAGCCTCCCTCAGGAAACCGTTCACTTCCTGCACACTGGTCTCCCGCGCGAGTTCGAAGACGCAGTCCGTCAGGCTGGCATTGAGGAGCGGCAGGCGCACCGCCAGGCCGTTCAGTTTCCCTTCCAGTTCGGGATAGATCATCGTGATCGCGGTGGCCGATCCCGTGGTGGTGGGGATGAGGGAATTAAGCGCCGAGCGCGCCCGCCGGAAATCCTTGTGGGGCGCATCCACCATCACCTGGGTGTTGGTCACATCGTGCAGGGTGGTGATCAGGCCGTGCACGATTCCAATCTTCTCCTGGATCACCTTTACCACGGGAGCAAGGCAGTTTGTCGTGCACGAGGCCGCGGTCACCAGGTCGTGCCGGGCCGGATCGTAGAGCCGGTCGTTGCAGCCCATCACAATATTGAGCGCCTCCTCGACCGGGGCCGCCACCACCACCTTGCGCACGCCACCATCGAAATAAGGCTGCAGCACTTCCCTGCTGCGAAAGGCTCCTGAACTTTCCACCACCAGGTCAATCCCCATGCCCGCCCAGTCCACTTCGCCCGGGGTTGGCTTCCCACTGAAGCTGATCTCCTTCCCCTCCACCACGAACCGATCCTCCTCCGCCGCGATGCCACGATCCCAGCGTCCGTGCACCGTATCATACTCCAGAAGATGCGCTGCCAGCTTGCAGCCGCCCTTGAGTTCGTTGACATGGACGATTTCGATGTCCTCGTCATCCCAGCCTGCCCTGAAACCCAGGCGACCCATCCGTCCGAAGCCGTTGATTCCAACACGTATGCTCATCGTTTCTCCAGGTTCATGTTTGCTTCAGCAACAGGACCCGGCCCTTCCGGACCGCTTCGAATCCGGAAGACAGAGTTCCGGCCGGCCCTGACAGCAATCCTCCGTCAGGAAGTGCATCAGGTCGCGAAAGCCGGAAACACGCACCCCATAGAATATCACCCGGCCCTCCCGCTCCGACTCGATCAAACCCGACCGGCTGAGCTCCTTGAGATGGAACGAGAGCGTCGGCTTGGGTAATTCCAGCCGCTCTGCCAGTTCCCCCGCACAGAGTCGCCCCAGGGACACCAGCAACCGGAAGACCTCCAGCCGGGACGGATGCGCAAGAGCGGTCAGCCCCTGCACCGCTTCATTTATTTCCATATTTCTAGAAATACGAAAATATAATCCTGCGGACAAGCCTTAATAAGGTTTCCAGACGGACATTCCACTTGGGGTGAGTTCGCCTTTCTACGGTCGCAGAAAACAATGCGCTACCCGGCCGAGTGGGGTCACCATCAGGCAGGGTCCCCCTCCCCGTTCCGCCACCCCTGGCCATCGGGACACACTCACCGCACCAGAAGTCCGGCTCTCCTCCCCTTGACCGGATCCCCGCACGCCTCCCTTTCCACTCCGGCAACCACTGCGGATTCTGCTGCTGCCACCAGTTCAAATCCTTCCCGGCATGGTGAGATCACCGGGACTGGGCTATGGTCACAATCTTGTCCGTATCTGCCCTGACTTGGTGAGTCGACTCGCTCCCGTCCGGCCAGCGGATCGAAAGCTCCACCTCTCTTCCGGATCGTGCGAAGCACAGGAGGCCTCCCGAACGGGTGGAATACCCCCCCCCAACCTGTTGCTCCCGCACTTGATCGCCCAGCCGGACCCTTGCACCAACCGCTTGCGGGTTGCCCTTGGTTCCCACCAGGCGCAACCTCAGCGGTAGCTTGCCACCACGACGAAGGAAGGTCATCACGGGCTCCTCATTGATCCCGAAGACAAGATCCAGGCGCCCGTCCGTATTGAGATCCGCCACCGAAAGGCTCTTCCCGTCCCCGGGAACCTCGACTCCACTGGCAACAGGTGCAAGAGGAGTAAACTGCCCCCCTCCGTCATTGAGCAGGACCTGGCCCAGGCCGCCGTCCATCCGCCCGGTCTCACGTTGGGGACTGAAGGAATTCTGTGCCAGGACGGCGTCAAGGTCTCCGTCTCCATCGAGGTCCTCCAGCACCACCCCGTAGGACGGTGCAATCTGTGCGATACGCGGCAGGGAACGCCACGTGAAGACCCCACTGCCGTCATTGACCAGGATTCCACTCTCAAGGACGTTGGCCTCCCGTTGCAGGGACTTCGACAGCCGGAGATCACTATAGAGGTCGTCCAGAGCGGCACTGGCAAAGTTGTGGAAGGTCTTTAATTTAGCATCGAGAAAGGGCATCGCGTCGCGCGAACAACTGAAACCCCGCCGGGGAAGAAGGCGGCCTTCCGCATCATACTTGGCCTCCACGATGTGGGCCTTCCCACTTCCGTCGAGATCGCCGTAGTAGATCAACTCAGGGAATTCCGGGCTCGCCTTGTATTTTGAGTTCAGGCCGTTGTTGGTGACAAGATAGTCGAGGTCACCATCACCGTCGATGTCGCCACCCGCAATCCCGTTCCACCAGCCCAGCCGGTCGGCGAGCTGGGACTCCGTGGTTCGGTCGACGAGGGCTCCCTCTTCGTTCCGGAAATAGCGCACCGGTCCCCACTCAACAGTAAGGAGAAGGTCACTCCATCCATCATCGTCAACGTCCGACCAGAGGGCTCCGGTCACCATCCCGATCTCCTCCGCCCCGGGGAACTGCTCCGGGCCGGCCGCTACGAATGTTCCGTCCGTGTTGATGAGCAGGCGACTCGGTGGAGCGAGGGGAAAGTTTCCCGGCACCACCCGCCCTCCAACGAAGAGATCAAGGTCGCCGTCCCGGTCAAAGTCCCCCGCCGCCACCGGCCCGGAACTGGTGCGAAAATCGGGAAGCACTCCCTTCCCTGCCGGAGAAAGTCCTCCCCGACCATCGTTAAGATAGAGACGGTCACGATAGCTGTCGTGGCCCTCCGCCTCTTCCACTCCCCCACTCGCCACGAAAAGGTCCCGATCGCCGTCGCCGTCCGCGTCAAAGAACAGGGCTCCCAGATCCTCCGCCCCCGCATCAGCAGCAAGCGCCTCCACTTCACCGGGAGAGAACCGGCCCTCACCCTCGTTGAAGTGAATCTGCCCCGGATATCCCCGGGATCCCCCGAGGAAGAAATCCTCATCCCCATCACCATCGAGATCGCCCCAGGCCACACAGGGACCCAGCTGTGAGAGTTTGTTGGGAAGGAGCGGCTGCCGGGAAAAATCGTCAAAAGACTGCTCCCGGTGGATCGCGGTGGAAAGGTGATCCGACCGCTCAAACAGGACCGGAAGAGCGGAATCAACCGGGGGATCGGGCTGCCCGACCGGCTCGGTAATCAAGTGGTAATGATCGGCCTCGAGATCCGTCAGAAGCTGACGCGTCCCCCCGGGCCAGAGAATCTCGATCCTGTCAATGGTCCTCGCCGATCCCAACCCGAAGCAGGCGGCGGTATCACTGGCGGAGAGCCAGCCCCGCGCGGCGGTCACGAAGCGGGTCTGCTTACCCATCGGAGTCGTCACCGTGATAGTGGCTCCCAGTCCGGCCCGGTTGCTTGCCCGGCCCATCAATTTGATCACCACGCGATGGGTATCGGTAGCCCGGTTGCGATAGAGCATGACCGGTTCCCCCACATTGCTGACTGCCAGATCCGGATCTCCATCACCATCAAAATCAGCACTGGCAGCACCAAAACTCACGCCAAGATGTTCCAGCCCCCACTCTGCACCGACTGATTTGAACTTGAGATCTCCCAGGTTCCGGAAGGCCATGTTCTTCTCCTTCCGCAACGGTTTCTCAAGCCAGAACCTGGTATACTCGGGGGTCCCCGGCTGCAGGTTCTTCCTGGAATAATCGGAGAGGTCGCTGTTCATGTTGTCGCGCATTACCCCGTTGGTCACGTAGATATCAGCACGCCCATCCTGGTCGTAGTCCTCAATACGCGGCGTCCAGGTCCAGTCCGTGCTCGCCAGACCGGCAAGGAAGGCGGCCTCGCGAAACCGTCCTGTGCCTGAGTTGAGAAGCAGTGCATTGCGCATGTACTGCCGTGGCTCGGCCCATTCAAGGAACCAACCCATGTCGTCCATGTTACCCATCATCACCTTGTCCCGGTAATGCGAGGTCGCCGACATGTCGGAAGCGAAGAGATCAAGCAACCCGTCATTGTCGAGATCACCGACATCGCTTCCCATTGAGAACCAGGGCGTATGGGGCACTGCTTCCTTCGCGACATCCTCAAATGTCCCATCTCCGCGGTTACGGTAGAGCATGTCAGGCCCCGTGAAATCGTTGGACACATAGAGGTCCGCATCTCCATCGGCATCATAGTCGAGCCAGGTAGAGGAAAGCGTGAAGTAAGCACCCTTGATCCCCGCCGCCCTGGAGACATCAACGAACTGACCGCCGTCATTACGGAAGAGCCGATCACGCTGCCCCGCCTCCACACGCTGCGCCTTGTCCCCGGGCTTTATCAGGATTTCCCAGTACTCACTCAGCTCGGGAATTACCACCGGGATTTCCTTTCCGTCACTCTCCCGGGGGACGAACTTCACCCTGAATTCTGTTCCCGGTGGAGGTGCCACCGCCGTGGTCGCAAGGTAGCCGTCAAGATCCCCGTCGTTATCAATATCCGTGAAGCTCATCATCATGCTCCCGCCATTGAAATCGAGGCCCACCTCCGCGGCCCGGTCGACAAACCTTCCCGTGCCGTCATTCAGATAGAGCTTGTTGGGCCGGGTATAGCCACAGGCGTAGAGATCGAGATCTCCGTCATCGTCAATATCGACGAAACTCGCACCGGTTCCCCAGAAGCCCGGATCGGAAACCCCGGCCGCCTCGGTCACATCCTCAAACTTGAATCCTCCTGTGTTCCGGTAGAGCCGGTTGCCCCCCGAGGGACTGGTAATGTAGAGATCCGGCAACCCGTCGCCATCGTAGTCACCGGTGCAGATCCCCCCGGAGGGATTGAGGAAGATAAACTCCTTGAGGACGCTGGCCGGGTCATCCCAATGCATGCCGTAGTCAATTCCCGTCCTCCCGGCAGGGAGCGCCTCAAAGAGGGCCTCCCCCTCGACCCGGACCGCACGGACCGGGAGAGGTCGGGATTCGACGGTCCCTGGTGCCGGGGCCACCTCACCGCGGTCAGGGTCCCTGCCGGCAGATGTCCCTGCCGGTTTGTCGCAACCCGCCACCACGAGCACCAGGGGTACCGCTGCACCAGCAAGCAGGTGGGAAATCGGATTCATTGCTCTCGTGGGGTGGAACCTGCCACCCTGTCAGCGGTATGGCAACCATGGCTATAAAAAGGGCAACACCCGCCACGGAAGATCCGGGCGGGTGCTGAAAGAAAAAACCGCTGCCTCTCTCTACTGAGAGCGGCGCCTCCGGAAAAGCAATGCGAAACCGGTAAGACCCAGCAGACTGAAAACGGCTGGCTCCGGAATCACACTATCCGCTCCCAGTGCCATATTCGTATCGACAAAGGACTGGTCCGCCGCGTTATCCCAGATGCGGAACTCCTCGAAGGTCCCGTCGAGGGTGCCATCATTGATCCAGGTCGAGCGACCGAGCCAGGTGTTGACATCATTGATGTCGCCCAGAGTCCGGGGCGAAATTCCGTCAACAGTCACGTGGGCACCATTGCGCCAGTAATTGATGACGCTCTGGCTCCCGTCACCTTCTATTGAAACGACAAAGTGAAAAATCTCACCAAA
>PBXZ01000062.1:0-36346 GCA_002729415.1 Candidatus Poribacteria bacterium
TGTGATGTTGTTGACGTAGTTCTTTAACAGCTTGTTGTACTTCTTGGTGCTGTTCATCCGTCAAGCGTTTGGTTAATTTAGATGGTAACGACCTGCCAGATTGACCCTTTGCAATTTCAGAGCTTCGCCGATCTCTAAATCGCCTGTTTTGTGACATTCGCTGTCCTCTGCTTGGATGCTTGCGGTCGTGACCATCTCGCCGATAATTTGCGTCTGATATTCCGCGTCTCCGGCCTTCGAAACGGCTCTTATGCCTTGTTTGCTCATCACGACCAAAGCGTCCTTTACGCCGCATATCACCATGCCGATGGAAGTCTTTCTTTTTGTTAGTTTCTTTTAATTCTGATGATTTTTTGCTGTCTTCTATCTGTTTTTCTTTCGCTGCAACGTCAGGTTGATTAACTTCTGACATAGCAGAAGAAATAGTTACTGTAATGCTAGCGCACAATATCGCTAGTGCCATTGAAATTTGCTTTAACATTTGATTATCCTCCAAAATTTTTGTTTCGCTCTGTTTAGACAAAGCAACCAATTTTTTGTTCGGAATTTTTTTAAATAATCAAAAACAGCATATGTTGTTTATACAAGTTTGATTTGAGAATTCTAAGATACGTTAATAATAAAAGGGTTACTAAGAATAAAGGTGTACCAGACGAGACAAATAGTTATAACAGTGGAACTGTAAGGTTGGGAGGGTGGAGACATCTTGGGCCAAGGAGTTTTAAAGGTTTGATTGACGAAGTAGCAATTTTTAATGTCGCACTACCTGCTGATACGCTCAAAGATATCCTTTCCCGAAGTTGCGTAATGCACCCGGATCCGCTATATCTCCCAAGTCTAAACTTGCGACAAAGTGGATATTCCTTAAGATGTCAGCCCTCCGATAGTTGGTACAACTGGAGGGAGCTCATTAAGGATATTTGCTAGTCATCCCTACCCTGATATCAATAGACTGCCTAGCAGGGGGATCAAACCTATGTCCATCTTTTAATGTAAGGGAGAGGCCCAAATTGGAGAGCAAATACAGGATGAAAGAGAGTCTTGTCTTTATTTTGACGGCAGATGATAGCCACTTTTCTTTACCTTGATCTGATGTAAACTTGTTCCCTCTGTAATATACAGCGTTTTGCTATCTTCGCCTCGACCAAAGGCTACATTTGTTGGAAGATTGGGGGTAGGAATGTAAGCTCGTTCAACTCCTTCTGGGCTATAGACATAAATTCCCGGACGCATTACATCACGTACTGCCACGTAAAGATTTCCTTCTATATCGACAACCAAACCGTCTGGGCCATCCTGAGGTGCATAATCAACCAGAACTTTTCGGAAAGTCGCTGCCCCATCCATGGAGAGGTCATAAGCTAACAGGGCCATACGACCTTTATGAACAGATGTACCTTCTGGCAGTTGGCTTTCATTGGTCGTTCCATTATTGTGGCAAACGACATACAGTGTTTTTTGGTTAGGTGAAATAGCAACACCATTTGGTTTCTCTGCATCGATAATGATACGGTGAATTGAGCCGTCTGGATCAATTCTATACACACCCATCACTGGTTGGTTTATTGGTTCATGGCCAACATATCTTGGATCGCTGAAGTAGATCCTCCCTTTTTCATCGATAGTAATGTCATTGGGGGAGTTAAAGGGTTTACTTTCGTATAAACCGGCAATGATTTCACTTTTCCCTGTTTGTAGATCTGTCCGAGTCAGCCGACGCCCACCGAAATCTGCTCCTTCAGCTGCGATTAGTCTCCCTTGGGAATCAAATTTAAGCCCATTGGACATCCCGCTGGGAGAACGGAAGATTTTGGTTTGACCCGTTTGGGGAGTATATGCCCAAATATGTCCTGCTTGCATTCCTGATTCGTGGGTAAAAGTAATATCACTAAAATAAACTGTACCATTGAAGGCAACAGCAGGTCCTTCTGTAAAGTGCCCTGAATCAAATAGTTTCTCCAGTTTGGAGGAAGAGATGATAATACTTTCATCTCCACTTGGGATTAGTGTCGTATCGGATATTACTGGTGTATGGATAGAAATCAGAAAAACAGCCGCACTTGAAATTAGGAATAATATCTTTGATCTTAACCAATTTTTCAACATAGGAAACGCCCGATTCAAATTTTAGTTTTTGGTCAAAACCATTCTAGCAGATAACTTTTGACGAATCAAAGAAAGTTGATATGATACTGATTTTATTCATGCTCTTTAGGAAAGCGAAAAATGACTTTTAGGTGACATTAATGTTCAATAGTGTCATAATGAAATAGGGGGTATTTTGGATGCAAAAAGATAAAATACGACTTGCTATTATTGGTTGTGGTGGAATGGCACGGGCACATCTGGATGCCTATATTCACCTCAAGAACTTGGGGATAAACATATTTGATTTCGTGGCTATGTGTGATGTTGATCTTAATCGTGCACAAGAATTTGCTGTTACGGCAGCTGAAAGCCAAGATGGTGTTCAACCTAGTACGTATGTTGATGTTAACGAAATGCTGGATAAAGAGTCGTTGAATGCGGCCGACATTTGTGGCCCGCATTTTTTGCATCATACTCTTGCAATTCTCTGTTTTGAAGCTGGGCTCGATGTGATAGTGGAAAAACCGTTGGCTGTCACGATACGAGCTGGCCATAAAATGATACAGAGCGCGGAGATGCACAACCGAATTCTAGCGACTGCGGAGCAAGTGCGACGTTGGGTGGGCCCACGAACGGTTGAATGGTTGATCAACAAGAAGAAAATGATTGGTCAGCCACGTATGTTTTTTCGACAAGGAATCGGTGGTCCTACTGACCCCGAGAACCTTTTACGCAATGAACCGATGGTCTGGCGGAAAGACAAGCTAACTAGTGGTGGTAATGGCATTATCGATGGAGGAGTACACTACGTTGATTTGTTGATTTATTTCTTCGGGGAACCAGACGAGATTTATGCCCGAGTAGAGAATCTAAACCAGTTTCAGTTTCAGGCTAAGGATGGTAGTTATGTTTCCCAAACGGTTGAGGACACTGCTTTAGCAACTATTGCATTCAAAAATGGGGTTATTGGGCAATGGGTGAGTACTGGTGCCGCCCCAGGTCATGGTATGGGTTACAATAGTTATCATGGTAGTCTTGGGTCGATACACAGTGGAGGAGGTTATCCAGAACAGCCTGAATTACAACTTTGGGATGGGAGTAGGCAGAAAAAAGATGATTTGCAAAAAGCTTATATGGAAAGCCTGAGTCTGGAAGAGAAAGGCAGATTGTTTCCACATGACATTACCGAAGGCGTGGCTTTGGAAGTCTACGATTTTTTGGATGCTGTTCATACGCGTCGCCGACCGGAACTTGATGGAGTTGATGGGCTAAAAGCGCAAGCTGTGTGTAATGCGATTTACGAATCCGGATGGTGTGGGGAGTCAGTGAAGTTCGATGATGTTTATAATGACAAAATCTCAGGTTATCAGGACGAGATTAATGAAGAATGGCAGATTTGATTTGCGGGTGGGTTACTATCGAGAAAGCGTTATCATAATATTTCCCGCTTAGTTTGTTAGCAGAATTCGTGTCTCTTGATCAGTGATTGAATTTGGGTTGAGGTTCTGCTATATTGGGTCGGTACCTAATATTTTTGGGAGGATCATAATGGGGACAATAGGCTCTGGTGTCCGAGTGGCTTTCTTTGGGACTGGTCAGTTTGCTAACAGGACACATATACCTAATCTGATGAAAATTGATGGTGTTGATATTGTCGCTATCTGTGATATTAATCCGAAAGCATTACAGTCCACAGCTGAACAGTTCGGTATTCCCAAAACTTATCATGATGCTTACCAATTATTGGAGGAAGAGGAGTTTGATGTCCTTTATTCTGTAGTACCTGCTTTTGCCCGAACAGATGTGGAGGCTATAGCCGCTTCAAAAGGAATTCACATCTTCAGTGAAAAGCCACAAGCTATCAAGATCGAAATTGCGCGACATATCGATGCTGCGATTCAGGAAGCTGGAGTCTTGAGCACAGTTGGTTTTCGGGAAAGATATCGGCCTATCTTTCAGCAAGCTCGCCAATTATTATGGAATAAAGAGGTTGTTCATGTGCAATTCTATAGCTTTGGTGGTCTTCCGTCTCGTCAACTTGCCCAGGAAAATATTGATTGGCATTCAGACTTTGAACGAGGTGGATATTCTGCCTTCGACTGGGGAGGACATGCTGTCGACTACATCCGTTTTGTTACAGGGTTAGATATCGTCAGAGTACAGGCTTTCTACCATCATCCTAATGACTATTCGAAACCGTTATCCTGCTCCTTTCATTTTTCTTCCTCACGTGGTGCGACTATCAACTTAAGTTTCATTTCGGCTGGTAGTGGACAACCAAAGGATAATCCGTGGTTCCAGTTTTTTTTTGAACAAGGTTATCTGTCAATCTATGGTTATGAGCGTATTGAAATGAATCGGGAGGTCGTCTACACAGCTGAAGCCTTTGATCCGTGGTTTAAGCAAGATCAAACTTTTATTGAGGCTGTACGTTCTAATGATGGGAGTCAGATTCTCAATGATTATCATGATGGTCTCTTTTCTTTAGCGCCTATTTTAGCAGGTTGGGAATCGTCACGTTGTAACGGGAAGTGCATAGATATTCCCTCATTTATGACACCTTGAATTGATAGCTAGGTCGAAAATTGCATACACAGGTTCCGATAACCCAAAATGATGTCGATGTATACACTGACTTAGGGTATTTGGTCATTCGTAATGCATTTACTAAAAGTCGAATCCAATCCTTATTAGTAGCTGTTAATCGTTTAATAGACCGAGCCTTAGCAGGTGACTGTGAGATTGGATGGATCGATAAAGGTAATCGCCTTCCCGCTCGTATGGGGCACTTATTGCATCCTGATAAATATGATCATGCTTATGCTGACTGGTTGGGAGAGGATTTAGCACCGCATATTGAAAGGTTGTTAGGTAATGAGCCGGTTAGGCATAGTCTTTTTGGAATGCTAGCTAGTGGTGGTGGGCAACCTTATTGTCAGTCATGGCATCGTGATTTGTGCAAGCCGGGAGAAGACGGGGAGGAAGCATCTCTCCTCCGCCATCACGGCAATTTTTTACAGTTTAACGCGCCGCTTTTGCCAGCGGATCGTTTTCTAAATATTGTGCCTGCTAGCCATCTTCGTGCTTCTACTGTTCAGGAACTCAAAGTGTCAGAAAAAGATGCGAGCTTAAGTATGCCTGAGGCGATTGAACTGAAGCTTGAACCAGGAGATATTGTCTACTATAATGCTAATCTGTGGCATCGTGGTTGGAATCCAAATGGAGATAAGCGCTGGACAATGCACTGTGCGTTTTGGAAAGCTGGATGTCCGGTTATGAAGCATGAATTTGGTCAGCGTGAAACCTTACTGAAACATGTTGATGAAATGCCTGCTGTAGCGAACCAGTATGTTCAAAACTATATTGATAATTATCCGGAATCAGATCCCAAAAGTTTCTTAGAACTCTAGTTTTGTTATGGCACATTTTGTCTTGACTAACTTAAATATCGATTGAACTTTGCGAGAATTTTAGGTATATGAAGGTTGTACTAGCCGAAAAACCGTCAGTTGGACGTGATATAGCATCTGCACTAGGGGCAAAGTCTCGTCGTGATGGCTATTACGAAGGACATGGCTATCAAATTACCTGGTCCTTTGGTCATATCTTTACTTTAAAGGAGCCCTCTGAGTATGACCCTAATTATAAAAGTTGGTCATTAAATACATTACCGATTACCCCGGCTAGATTCGAGTTGAAACTGATAGATGATGCTGGGATACGGAAGCAATTTTCAGTAATTAAACGTTTACTGCAGAATGCTGATGAAGTGGTTTGTGCGACAGATGCTGGACGTGAAGGAGAACTGATTTTTCGGTATATATTTCATATGGCTGGTTGTGGCCAGAGGTCTTTTCAACGTTTATGGTTGAGTTCTTTAACTGATGAAGCTATTCGCGAAGGATTCAGCAACTTGCAATCAGGTAGTAAGTACGACAATTTATATGCAGCGGCAAAGTGTCGAAGCCAAGCTGATTGGATTGTTGGCTTAAATGGAACCCGTAATTTTACTGTACGGTATGGTGGACGTGAAAGAATTCTATGGAGTGTGGGACGTGTGCAGACTCCAGTTTTGGCCATGATAGTCAAAAGAGATGATGAAATCCGTAATTTTCGGCCTGAGTCGTTTTGGGAATTGATGACTCGGTACAGAGATGTAACCTTTAAATTTAAAGGAAAACGCTTTGACAAAAAGGAAGATGCCGAAACCCTACAGGGGAAAGTTAGCAAACATCCACTTGTTATTGAAAATATTAAGGGAAAAAAGCAAAACCAGAATCCTCCTTTGTTATACGATTTGACGAGTTTGCAGCGAGATATGAATCGTTTGTATGGCCTGTCTGCCTCCAAAACACTGGAATTGGCTCAATCGTTGTATGAAAACAAGTTGTTAACGTACCCTCGTACGGATTCCCAGTATTTAAGCCAGGATATGAAAGGCAAAGTGGTTAGTGTTCTTCGTAAATTAAAAACAGGAAAACAGGAAGAAATAACCAAATTAGATCTGGACAATCTCAGCTTTAATACGCGTATTATTAACGATAAGAAGGTTACAGATCATCACGCTATCATTCCAACAGGGAAAGTTCCTAGAGATTTGCCGACTCCTTCATCCAATGTATTTAATGCTGTCTTGACACGTCTGATTGCTGTCTTTTACCCAAAGTGTACAAAGGAAATTACTACGGTTGATGCTGTATCCAATTCCGTTTCTTTTGAGGCTAAAGGAACTCGGGTTGTTGATCCGGGCTGGACAGTACTTTATCCAACACAAAACAACAAGGATAGTGGTGAAGATCAAGAACTACCCAAATTTGTAAAAGGGGAACAGGGCGATCATGAGCCTTTTATCAAGTCTGGAAAGACTAAACCACCGTCCAACTATAATGAAGGTTCACTTCTAGGAGCAATGGAAACAGCGGGACGAATGGTTGCAGATGAACAGTCAAAGGATGCACTTAAGGATAGAGGGATAGGGACTCCAGCAACTCGGGCCGAAATTATCGAGACACTTCTAAGACGCGGTTATATTGTGCGAGAAAAAAAGAGAGTAACTGCCACAGACTTAGGTCGGTATCTAATAGCTTTGGTTAAAGATCCGAATCTCAAATCTCCCGAATTAACTGGTGGGTGGGAATCAAAATTGAAAGCTATGGAAAAAGGGGAATTTCCTGCTGAACAATTTATGGATGGAGTAATCGAGTTTACCAGAGAACTTATTGAAACTAGCAATGTGTCTGCGATTGATAGCAGGAGCTTAGGGAACTGTCCGCGTTGTAGTAATTTGATTATAAAAGGTCGGCGTGACTATGGTTGTTCCAAGTGGAAGGAAGAGTGTAAGTTTGTTATACGTAGTGATTATAAGGGGATTGAACTGAATGTCAGGCAAATTCAGGCCCTTCTCCAACACAAAGTATTGCTGCGGCCGATTAGAGATAAAGATGGTGTGGAGTGGGTGCTTTATTTGTCGAATGAAGGTCATCTAATGAGTATTGAAGTGCCGAAAAAGGATCGGCAGAAACCTGTACAGGCGAAAAGCCAAAAAGGCGAAAAAGACGTGGTGTCAACTAGCCAACCTGCAACTCAGGATTCGTCGTCGGTAGGAGATTGCCCACTCTGCCGTCAAAAAGTAGTTGCGCATGAAAATGAATATCGTTGTAGCAACTTAAAAGAGCAATGTAACTTTAGCTTTTCCAAGAAATTTTACGGTAAAAAGATAGTCTTGAGTTCGGTCAAAACTTTGCTGAAGAAAGGGAAAACATCAAAGCTTAAAGGCTTCAAGTCAAAAGAAGGTGAAAGCTTTGAGGCGAGTCTGAAATTACAAAACGGAAAGATCGAATTATTCACTGATCAGTAATTACTACACAACAAACACGGGAATCGGATAGTGATTCAACCAGTTGTTGAAATTGAAAGTGATATCTATTCCTTTCAACCTGCAAATAATGGGGCGGGACCGCTCTGGTCCCATGGGTCAACAATTGTTGTTCGGATAGATGATACGGTTTATGTTGCAGGACTTGAGACTTTACCGGATCAGAAGCCATTACATAATTGTCGGTGGTTGTTATTCCAACATCAGCATGATGCATGGAACTTGGTGTATCGAGATGAAAATGGACGAACACGCGAACCTTCACCTCTTGGACTCTTAGGGAATGGGGAGTTGCTTGTTACTTGCAACCCGACACTGACTCAACCGGGAGAATATGGCGGACCTGCCGAACCAACTGTTTACCGTTTTGACACACGAAACATCAAAGGCAAGTACACAAGAGAACTGCCTGTTTGGAAAGACCAGCCGCGATTTACGGAGCATTCATATCGAACCGTTGTTGCTGATGGTGGGCATAATGAGGTTCTTTATATCCAAAATGTTGGAATGGATGTTGCCCACATGTCATTATTAGAATTAGGTGAAAAGTGGTCTGGTGTGGGTCATATCCGTTGGCCGTATGCAGGTGAATACCAACAACCCCAGTTCCTGCGATTGTGTTATCCCAACGTTATTATGCGTGATAGAGCTGTACATTTTCTGGGTGTTAGCGACGTCGTTGAACCGATTGAAGAATGGAAACGCTCGAAATATGAGGTCACTGGACGTGAATGGGACTACGTTTTTCGCCGACTCTTTTATGCATGTACAGCGAATATCAAGGATCAACCACTTGGCCAATGGATTGAAATCGCCAACTTCGATGCAACTGCGGGACATATACAAAACAATGATATTTGGNTATCNTTGGATGGGACTGCCNATCTTATCTGGTGTGAAACCAGCACNGATGCTCGCCTNAGANAGCNATTCTTTCCCAATCAGAATCTTGTGTATAGTTTGAAATACTTGACNATTNGTAATGAAAAAGTCCAAGAATGCCAGACGTTAGCGCAAATTTGNGATCAGGAAGANGGTCGTCGTCCGCAGTCTGCCCGTTTTCACATNCTNTCGGATGGCACGCTGGTTGTACTNGCGTCTTTTGTTCCCAANACACCNACTTCTAGTCANGTNGCAGTATACTGTCTAGCTGAAATCTCTGCTGAATCAACTACTTTAAACTGGGTTGATGTTCCATTGTNNCAACCATTCTCAGGTACATTTCTTACCAATACNGTTCGAGGTGGATCTGCGCCATCTGATATCATTGACGTCGTTGGAATCTCACCAAACAAAGGACACACTGTGGGATACGCTCGTATCCGAGTAGATTCAAGCAGATAATTTTAAGGTGAATAGTTCGAAGTTATATGCTGGACCGGACGGAATGATTTTCCTGCTCTTGGTATTGGTTTTAAGGGGAGTTTAGTCGGATTTGCTACGAAATGATAATTAGTTGTTTACTCACTATACCTACTGGATTTGGCAAATCGATAATTTGTTTTAAGGGCCGGATTGTAAAGTTACGAATGAACGGGAGTGGATAGCGATTATGCCAACATCATTGCCTAGACTCTCAAAAAAGAGACTTGGGCGGACAAATTTGGAAGTTACTTCACTGAGTCTGGGTGGTGCTGGATTTGGGCGGGACGAAATCACTGATGGTCAGGCCATAGAAGCAGTTCATCGGGCGATTGNATTGGGCATAAATTATCTTGATACTTCTCCNCTNTATGGTGAGAGTGAGAGGCGTGTTGGGCTGGCTCTGAATGGAGGGTGGCGNAAAAAAGTCTATCTGGCCACTAAAACGGGCACACACCCCCAATGGCGTGGTGACTATTCCGCATCCGGGACGCGTAGGTCAGTTGAAAATAGCCTGCGTTTATTAAAGACTGATTATCTTGATGTTTGTTTGGTTCATGATCCGGAAAGCATGATGCCCGTTGTGGCCAAAGGAGGGGCGTTTGATGAATTACAAAGGATGCGCGAGGAAGGCTTGATCAATTTTATTGGTTTAGGAGTTCGTCAACATGAATTTCATGAAATTGCTATTAGAACTGGTGTTGTGGATGTCATTCTAACCTATCTTGATTATACTCTTCTCAACCAATCAGCATCACAGACATTGATGCCTGTTGCTAAAGAGAATGATATTGGTATCATCAACGGAAGTCCAATTGCTATGGGCTTACTGTCTTCTGTCGAACCNGATCCCAGCGCNCGNTATCCAGACGGNNAANGGGCNCATAANCTATGGTGTTGGGCACAAGAAAACAACCTCAACCTTTTGGNCCTTGCTATTCAGTTTTGTTTGCGTCAACCGCTCATTGATACTATTCTGACTGGTTCGAAAAATGCCTCGGAAGTCGAACAAAATTATANAGCAGCAACAACTGAGNTACCCAGTGAAGTCTGGNACAAAATGCCAAACNTCTAAATTNTGTTTTGCTTAAGCNATTTAAGNTNGTCTTAAAATATCGGCAACTAATCAAANTTCANTTGGGGTAAGAACNGCGTTGAGGTAGAGATTTTNCAAATTNNAAGATATTGACAATTGACAAGTTTTGGGTTAACCTGATATACTATCGCATCTTAGGGATTTTATGATCTTCTAGAGGTTTTACGCATCCCCGACTTTATTTGNAGTAGAGGTAANGAATTCTGAATCTATAGGAGTCTATGGAGGAAANGAATATGAATCGATTCAANGGCATTGCCTTAACTTTTTCTTTAGNTTNTGTTGNGGTNTGGCTNGCTGGNTGTGCTGGNTGNAACCCCCCTCCTNTACCGTCAGGAATGACCCCAACTAGTGGNCCNGAAACCGGGGGAACCCTTGTTAAAATTACCGGAGAGGATTTTGACATAAAAAATGGTGTCATCGTAACTTTTGATGGTAAAAGTGCTCAAAACATAAATGTGCCGAGTGAAACTCAAGTTACCTGTGAAGCTCCTGCTGGTACAGCTGGTCAAGAAGCGACAGTGAAGATATCAAACAAAGGCCAACCAGAAGACAAGAGAGAGCAGGTCACGGTACCGCAAAAATTTGCCTATACTGATGCCACGCCACCAGAGGTAACTACTACGGATCCATCTGGTAATGAAACCATTAGCGAATATGAAGATTCCATGCAGGTTATGAATTCGCTTTCGATTACCTTCAATGAAGCTGTAAACGCGGGAACTGGTTCTGTTTTTGTCACTTCAGGGACTTCCGAAATCAGTGGTAAAGCAACAGGAAGTGGCAACACTATTACGTTTACAGCTGACGAATATATGACTGCTGGTAATGTGTACTCAATTACTGTTTCGAGTATTGAAGATACTGCAGGGAATGCGTTGACGACACCGTACAAATTTAGCTTCACAATTCAAGCACCGGATAAAGTCAAATTCTACAACGTACGTCCAGGAGATACATTGCCAGCAATAGCCTCTCGTCCCGAAGTTTACGGGAACAGTGATCGGAAGTATCAACTACGTTTGGTAGAAGCCAACCAAGATTATTATGATTTCAACCCCAATCGGTTGTTTGTGGGACAGCAACTGATCGTTCCGAGAGGAAAAGCGTGGGGTGATGAGGTCGCTGCAGAATAGTTAAACTGGTTTATTCTAAATCCACATTTCTTCTGAGGATGAAAGCTTTTACGATTGTTCAACTTCTCGTGTGTGCGTTGTTCCTAATAGCGGGGGGATGTAGCGTTCGGCACATCCCGTTGGATCAATCTGTTGTTGATCGGGATCCGGTGATAGAATACGCCGCTGAGTATGATGGCGGTAGTTACTATAGTGGCAGTGGTATTAACAGCCCAAGGTTTGCCGCGGATGCTTGGCGGATGTCCCAATACTATCGAGGAGGGATCCCCTCTAATCAGTCTTCGCCTATATTTGGTTATCAACCGTCTGATCGATTAAATGTAGATCCTAATCCGTACGATAGCTATCGTAGCAGCGAAGTTCCAATAATGCGTGCGCCAGCCCAAGATACGACNCAGCCANAACGGAATGTTACCGAAACCAGAAAACGCACACGGAGTCCTCAAACATCTGACTGGAGACGGGATCGGTTTGTTGATCAGACTGGGTCAAAAGAACGACAAGTTCGCCGTTCTTTGAAACAACGTCGCCAAGTTGAGAATATTGNCGATGATGATGGATCTAGCAAAGAGAAATCGCGGCAAAAAACCAGAAAACGTACCAGAAGGCGAAAGTAAAGTAAGGCTATCCTACTCTTCTTCNCCTGTAGTGAATTCTTCCAAGTGTATAATTAATGTTCCGAGTTGAAGTCGCAAGATAAGTGTATATATCTGTAATAGCATGGCGATTTGTGCTTCGACCGTCACTTCACTTTCCCGAATAAGATGTATGCAATTCTCTGTTTTTTCTCGGATTTGATTGGTGCGGTCTAAGTCTATCTCTGTGGTCTGCTGCGCACCTATTTTGAGGAATTCCCAGATACGATTTTGAATTTCAAGAAAGTAGCTGTTGGCTAGCGACTGTCTGGACCTTTTTGCACTGTCGATCCAGATTGTATTCGATTTCCAGTTCAGCATAAACGCAATACTGTTGATGATGACATCTCGTATTGTGTCCTCACCTGATATCAATTCTTCAAGATTGGTTAACCCTTCCGCTTCGGCAGAAAGTGCCCGCACACGCGAGTATTCTTTAAGATTTGTAACAGTTTCCTCATTTTCCGAAATTAAGTTCCAGAGAGCTTCGCTTGTGCATAACATTGACTCTACTGTGCGTGCTAAGTTGACTGATAAATTGGTTTGGATTATCAGAAGGTCTAAACCATGAAGTTGGCTTCGAAAACGCCAAACTTGATCAAGTGTTGGAGGTTCTTCTTGCTCCGCTACAATTGGGACTATGTTTTGACGGATATAGGTGATAATATCGTTGGCAACACGTTCTATGTTCATGCCTGTTCAGCCTCTAATTCGACAATTTGATCGCGGAAAATCGCAGCTTCTTCAAACTTCATTTCAATAGCTGCCTTTTGCATCTTCACCTTCAGTTCGGCAATTAGTGTTTCATTATCTTGATCCTCATACTCAGCTTTATGTAGTTTTGGTGACTCAGCGACTTGAAAATTTACCACTTCCTCGGATGGCTTTTGGTCAATCATGTCACGGATTACTTTTTGGATGGTTACTGGAGTGATATTGTTGGCTTCATTATATGCCATTTGAATCTTGCGTCGTCGTTTTGTTTCGTTGATAGTATATTCAATTGCTGGAGTTAAGTTGTCTGCGTAAAGAATGACTTCCCCATCAATGTTACGTGCAGCACGTCCCGCTGTTTGAGTTAGTGAAGTTTTTGAGCGAAGGAAGCCTGCCTGATCTGCATCTAGGACGGCAACTAATGAAACCTCTGGTAGATCCAATCCCTCACGTAGCAGGTTAATTCCAATAAGTACGTCGAAGGTGCCTTGCCGGAGTTCTTTCAAAATTTTAGCTCGTTCGAGAGTATCAATATCAGAGTGTAAATAGTTGGCCTTAATTCCGACTTCTATGAAGTATTCGCTTAGATCTTCTGCCGTCTGTTTGGTAAGTGTGGTAACTAAAATACGTTGATTTTTGGTGATTCGTTCTTTTGCAACACCAATTAGATGGTCAACCTGCTGTGTGACTGGATGAACCGAAACCTTTGGGTCAATCAGCCCGGTTGGCCGGATTATTTGTTGAACAATCTGATCACTGTGTTCCAATTCGTAGGGGCCTGGTGTAGCAGAAACGAAAACCACTTGGTTAATAAGGGCTTCAAATTCTTCATAGCGAAGTGGACGGTTATCGAGTGCTGATGGGAGACGGAAACCATAATCAACCAGTGTTTTCTTCCTCGACCGATCTCCTTTGTACATTCCATTAATTTGGGGGACGGTCACATGTGATTCATCTATTATAATCAGCAGATCATCCGGAAAATAATTGACTAAACAGTAAGGTGGTTCTCCGACCTTCAAGCCAGTGAAGTGTCTTGAGTAATTTTCGATGCCCTGACAGTATCCAGTTTCACGGATCATTTCCAAGTCGTATCTGGTTCGTTGCTCAATTCGTTGTGCTTCAAGCAGTTTATCTTGGGATCTGAAGAACTCAATTTGGTCTTGTAGTTCGATCTCAATGTCAAGTAATGCTTGTTCTACACGGTTTTCCTCAGTCATAAAATGCTTGGCAGGGAAGATCATAAGCTTGTCATGGTTGCCAAGAATTTCCCCAGTTAATGTGTCAATTTCGCTTATTCGATCAATTTCATCTCCAAATAACTCTATCCGATAAGCAAAATCTGTATAAGCTGGAAATACCTCAATAACATCACCTTTGGCTCGAAAAGTCCCATGGGAAAACCCAACCTCGTTCCGTTCGTATTGGATGTCGACTAGCTTCCTTAACAGATCACGCCTTTTAATGATATTACCAATTTCAATTTCTACGCATTGGTTACTATAAATCTCAGGATCTCCAAGACCATAGATGCATGAAACACTAGCGACAGTAATAACGTCATGACGTGAAAGTACTGCTGCGGTTGAGGCCAGTCGCAACCGATTGATTTCCTCGTTGATATCGACCTCCTTTTCAACATAGAAATCGGTTGTTGGAATATAGGCTTCTGGGCGATAATAATCGTAATAACTAACGAAGTAATGTACAGCGTTAGTCGGGAAAAATTCACGAAATTCGTTATAAAGTTGAGCTGCGAGCGTTTTATTGGGCGAAATAACCAATGTAGGTCTTTGCACATTCTGAATCACATTTGCCATGGTGAATGTTTTACCCGACCCCGTTACACCAAGTAAAGACTGGAAGCGATTTCCACGAAGTAATCCTGTTGTAAGTTTGTCAATCGCCTGAGGTTGGTCCCCTTTTGGTAGGTAATCCGAAATTAATTCAAACGTTTCCATTTCCCCTCAGTTAATTGTGCGCATTACATATCATCTTTGGTTCGTAATCAGCTAGAAAAGCTTCGAGTATAATCTGATTTCCTGGGCATTCTTCTGATCGCAACAAACCAGTTTCTTTATCAATTTTACGAAAGGTAATTCCATTAGGTACAACAAAATCCTTTGCTTCACCTCGTATGGCTTCTTTCATAAATCTTGCCCAAATTGGTAATGCCGCATGTGCTCCTTCATAATCTGTACTTTTTTGAGGATCATCGAACCCAACCCAGACCCCTACGGACAAGTTAGAATCGTACCCCACAAACCAAGCGTCTGTAAAATCGTTTGTAGTGCCAGTTTTGCCTGCAACTGGACGCTTTACTCCCATAACTCGGGCACGTCGGCCAGTTCCATTTTTAATTACACCTTCAAGCAAATTGCTCANTAGATACGCGATTTTTTCATTCAATACGCGGTGTCGTTGGACCGAATTCTCGATTAAAATATCTCCGTTACGGTCTTCTACNTAGCGAATGCCAATTTGTTCGGTATAAATTCCATAATTGGCAAATACCGCATAAGCATTGGTGAGCTCGATTAATCTGAGGTCCGAGGCCCCTAGAGATAACGCGGGATAAGGCAACAATCGGCTTTTGATACCCATATTCTCTGCAAGTTGAACTGTTCGGGCTATTCCTTCCGCGACACCATTAAGACTAGTTCTCGTTTCATTCGCCAATCGTGCCGTGGCAACGTTAATTGACTTTTCTAGGATTGTTCGAACGGTTACATCGCCATAGTAACGCCCTTTGTAATTACCAGGGGCCCAACGTGTTCCTGGAATTCCTTCAGTGAACCAAGGTTCATCAAAAACTATAGTCGCTGGTGTAGCGAGAGGAGGTTCTTGAAACATCGCAGCAAAAACAATTGGTTTAAATGCCGATCCGGGTTGGCGCTGAGCTTGGACCGCGCGATTAAAAAAATTAACTTTTTGTCGTGTAATATAGTAGTCCCGGCCTCCTACCATTGCTTTGATATAACCTGTCTTCGGATCAATGGCTATTAGAGCTGCTTGAAGGTAGTTTTCAATTGGATTAATGCCAGAATCTGAAATTTTGTTCTCATCATAGTCAGGTAAATCTTTATAACCCTTGTCTAACTCACGTAGATGGTCAGCAACAGCAGTTTCAGCTACCTGTTGCATTGATAGGTCAATGGTTGTATATACTTTTAGTCCATTGTTGTACAGTTGACCCGAAAGTAAGGGGATATTTTTGAGTTGTTCGTGAATATAATCGAGAAAATGTGACGATCCTCTGATTTGTTTACTCTGTGATTTTTCAACGTCGACTGGTTTGGCAATACTTGTTTGGTATTGTCTATCCGAAATAAAGTTTTCCTCTCTCATCAATCGAATAACAAGGTTACGTCGGGTTTTACAATTTTCTGGATTCCGAATTGGAGAATAGCGGGGAGGTGATTTAGGTATTCCTGCTAAGGTTGCGCATTCATGAATATTGAGTTCAGATACCATTTTTCCAAAGTAACTTTTTGCTGCTTCTTGAACACCAAGCAAATCACGTGAGCCATAACGTCCCAAATTTATAAAATTAAGGTAGCGTTCCATAATCTCATCTTTGGAAAAACGGGTTTCAATACGGACTGCTAGTAAAGCTTCCTTAATTTTTCTTATGTACCTTTGGTGTGGATTGAGGTAGATGTTTTTCGATAGTTGCTGAGTGATTGTACTCGCACCTTGTAGGTTTCCTCTTCCAAGATTACGGATATTATGTAAGAGGGATCCAAAAACACGTCGAACGTCTACACCCCAGTGTTCATAAAAGCGTTTGTCTTCAACTGCTAGAAAGGCTTGGATGAGCGTCTCTGGAATCTCGGTAAGCGTCACAATTTCGCGGGCAGCGCCTCCTTTATCATAAATTTCGCTCATTAATTCTGGAGCTAAGTCAAAATTGTTGAGATGAACACCATTTTCCTTTCTAATTGTGGTGATGCGCCTATTATTTAAGGTGATATTAACGATGTAAGAGGGCTTAGCTGCACGAGGGTAGTGAAAACCTTGCAAGTATAAAAAGAGTTTTTTAATATCTCCGTCTTTTTCTACGCTGAACGTGTATTGACCTTCTTCTAGTCTTTCGGAATTTTTTTCTGGAACTTCNTGGTACTCTAGGCGTTTCAATTTATTGATCAAAAAGTCGACATCGACACCAATTTTGATAGTGGTGGCAGCAGCATAAATTTCCAAATGCTGTTTCCAAGTATCAATTTGANTGTATTCAAGTTGGTCTAAGTTGATTGTTTTGACATCGTTCCAAGATCGAAGTGTCGCTCCGGAGATAAAACCAACTATNAAGAAAAAGGCAGCTATGCAAAAGACAANCATAANCTGGACGACTACGGCAATTTTCAGTAAGTGGTCGTTCATNCCTTTATTCATTTGGTCTTACTTAAGTATATGGTACCAAAACTACGCTAATTTTNNTACTNGTCGCGTACCTNAAATTTACTGTTCCATTATACCATTTCTGAAAAATTATAATCGAAATCTACCGAAGTAAAAAGCAAAGAGGCAAAGAAATCGATACTCCTCAAGAGGGGGACTTAATAAGAGAGGGCTTAATTTTCAGCGAGCGCGGGAAAATGGGAAAGATTAACAATAACGACTTATCGTTGTGGTTTTTGCGTTTAGGATGTATGCGTCAATCCTAAAAAGTCAGGTAAGCATATCCTTTATTTTAAAGCATCAAGTTAACCTGGATTAGTCGCTAGTGGGCAAAAGGCCTACGTGTTAGTTACGTTTGAAACTAAGGGCGCGCGGGACTCCCATCAGGTAACCGTGTTTGTGTCCAATGTTCAATTGTNTCTTGGCATGGGTATTTGGCAGCAAGTTCTTCATTGACGTCTATGCCTAAACCCGGTTGTTGATTTGGATACATATATCCATTCCGAACTTCGGGGGTGCCAGGGAAAATTTCATAAACCAGTTCCGGAAAACGGCACCATTCTTGGACCCCAAAGTTAGGCGCCCACAAGTCAAGATGCAAGTTCGCAGCGTGTCCGACGGGAGATGTGTCGCCAGGGCCATGCCATGCGGTTCGTAGGCCATACATATTGGCAAATATGGCTACACTTCGAGCAGGTGTGATACCTCCCATTTGACTTACGTGCATACGAATAAAGTCGATCAACTTACCTGCGATTAACGGTTGCCATTCACGCGGATTGTTAAACAATTCTCCCATTGCAATAGGCGTACAGCACTGTTGTCTTATATGTTCAAACCACTCCAAGTCCTCGGGAGCAAGCGGGTCCTCCAGAAAAAAGAGGTTGAATTGCTCGATATCTTTAGCAAATTTTACAGCATCGATAGGCTGGAGACGTTCGTGGATATCATGTAGGAGTTCTACCTGATCCCCAATTTCTGAGCGGACATGTTCTAGCATCTTCAAGGTGCCGCGCATGTAGGCACGTGGATCGAAATAAGCTCCGTCTGGGGAACCTTCCGGTTTGCGAGCTTGGCTCTCATTTCCTCCGTATCCCCCCATTTGAACACGAATATAATGGTACCCTTGTTCAGAGAAATCCTGTACGTTATTGGCTACTGCCTGTGGAGTATCTCCTCCTGCATGACCATACACAGCTGCTGCTTCACGGCATTTTCCACCTAGTAATTGGTAAACTGGCATGTTTGCTTGTTTGCCTTTGATATCCCATAATGCTTGGTCAACGCCCGAGATGGCATTGTTCAATACAGGCCCATTCCTCCAATAGCTGTTTACCATTGACATTTGCCAGATTTCTTCGATTCTCGATACATCTCTGCCTATCAGGAACGGTTTTAGGTGTTTTTCAATTGCAGTATGTACAGCGTTGAAACGTTGCGTAAATGTCGCACAACCGACACCATACAATCCGGAGTCGGAGGTGATGATTTTGACGATGATCAGTCGCGATCCACTGGGTTGTGTCATGATGGTGTGGATATCTTTTATTACTGTGCTCATATAGGCTCCTACTAAATATTTTATTGTTCAGAAAACCATTACGGTGTTTTTTTTGCAGTATAAGTCAAATTGTCAAAGTAAATATCCAAATAATGTCCCCCTCTTTGGTAAGAAAGTAACCCAAATCGGTTGAAGACTGCTAGGTCCGATTTTGCGTCTGACTTTAGAGGTAAGGATACTGTTTTGTCATCAAATGTAAGAATAATATTTCCTGTGCCACTATTTGCTCTTGGATTATACTCCAATGTCCAATTATGTCTATTTGCATTCGCTCTAATAATTGGTCCCTGTTCGCTAACCCCGTTGGCATCTTTGGAATTGGCATAAATCGGTCGGAAATAGTGACCAATTTGACTTGGCCCTTCAATCATGACACCAATGAAGTTTATAGGTGGGGCGCCAATATGGGTTTCGGAATTAAACCAACCGATTAAAACTGCACTGTCAGCTGCAGCTCGAATCATCGATACCGTACCGCTTGCTTCTAGATGATCGTCCATTGTTAATGTCCCAATATCATCTGCGTAATAACCTGCGTTTTGCAAATCATTTTCTTCTATTCTCCAGATCAGACCACCAATTTCGCCCATTTCATCGCTAGCGTAGCAAGTTGAACTGTAACCGAAATTATGATAAGGACGGATTTCTTTATCCTGAAACTTGACACGATTTCCGTTTCCTTCCCAATCTGGGTCAACGTCGAAATCATGTAGCATACCATCGACATTCAGATCATCAAAGTAGACTTCTAAACCCTTTCCCGCAGTTTGTTGGTTAATCAGGCCAAAGCGATCAAAGGTGGCGCCATCTAATTTATGACCGGGTTTTAGCGAGGTTCGATAGGTTTTGCCATCCATAATAAATACCATTTCACCATGACCTTGGTTACTGCCTGGATCATAAATTAGTTGCCAAGTGTGGATTGTACCGTCAGCGGGTTCAGGTGGAGTCTTCGTTGTTTGGTAACGTTTGCCTTCAAAAGTATGCCCGCTACCAGTTTTCCAGTTTCTGGTACCATATTCAAAAAAGACCCAATATTTTCCACCATTTCCGTCTAATCGAACAACCACCGAATGAGGGGTTCGCCAACCCAGAGATTTTGTGCTATTAAACCAGCCGATCAAAACTCCACTGGCACCTTCAGCTTTCGTTACTGCAAATTTACCAGAAGCTACTAAGTTATCATTCAGTGTCCTTGGTGTAATTGGTATGGCATAGGTAGCGGGAGTTATAGATCTTGATATTCGACCCCCAATTTCACCTGAGCTTTGACCTCCAGCGTTGTTCGTGTGGCTGTATCCAAAATCTTGTGTTGTAGTTTTTTCTGCAATCGATGGATTTCGATTGGCTTTTGCTTCCCAATTAGGGGCCGATCTGAAATCTGGGGAACGTAGGATTGTTTCTTGGGCCATAGCGGTTGTAATGCCAAAGAGTAGAAAAAATAAAGCTTTTAATGCAAGTTTCTCATGGAATAATGGGTTTTGATGAGAACCAATAGGAAAAGCAGGCATATCAATTCTCCTGGTTAGAAGAAGGCAGTCTCAGAACTGTTTTGCAAACCGCATATCGTTTTCAAACATTAGCCTTAAATCTGTAATGCCAAACTTAAGCATTGCAATTCGATCAACTCCCATACCAAAGGCAAAACCGGTAACCTGTTCAGGGTCATAATTGACATGTTTAAAAACATTTGGATCTACAGAACCGGATCCAAGAATTTCAAGCCAACCAGTATGAGAACAAACGCGACATCCTTTAGAATCACAAAAGATACAGGAGATATCCACCTCTGCTGATGGCTCAGTAAACGGGAAGAAATGAGGACGGAACCTGACCTGTATCGTATCGCCGAACATCTGACGTGCAAAAGAGTATAAAACACCTTTTAATTCGCTAAAAGTCACGTGGTGGTCAACGAGTAATCCTTCCACTTGATTGAACATTGGCAGATGGGTGATATCGTAATCTCGACGGTAAACCTTACCGGGAACAATAATACGAATAGGAGGTGTCGTCTTTTTCATCACCCGGATTTGGACTGGGGAAGTGTGTGTTCTTAAAACAATGCCNTCATCTATATAAAAAGTATCTTGTAAATCTCTCGCTGGATGGTCTTTTGGTGTATTAAGAGCGTCAAAATTATAGAATTCAAGTTCAATTTCAGGGCCTTCGACAGCTTGAAAACCCATNCCTTTAAATATTAGCTGAATCTGATTCAGTACCTGAGTTATCGGNTGCCTTCGGCCTNTTTGCCTNNGNCGACCAGGNAACGTGATGTCAATCGTTTCTTCNTNTAGNTGACGTTCATGTTTCTGTTGATTCAATTCTTCTGTTACTTGATCAAATTTATTGGTAATTTCCGACCGAATTTCGTTAGAGAGTTTACCGATAACCGGTTTTTGTTCTTTCGATAGCTTACCCATTCCCTTCATTACATCAGTGAACAATCCTTTGCGACCAAAATACTTAATTCGAAGTTTTTCCAGCGTTTCAAGTGTTTCAACTTCCTGCATTTCTGCCAAGGCTTCGATTCTAATTTGCTCTAGTTGATCTTGCATGTGTTTTTCCCTCTATATAATGCGCGACAATTCTAGCATAAGTCTTTCGGGGAGTCAATACGATGCTTGAGAATTCAGTGCCCATCTGCTTTTGCGTTGAAACCTTAATATGGTTGTGATAGAATACGGAAATTTACGGTAGCCTTGGTGGAGATTACATGCATATCAGCGGTCGGCTCATTGGGTTGAACCAACATGTTGAAATTGAGGTGGTTGAAGGAGTATTTTCAACTATCACTGAGATAAAGGAGAATATCCTAGACCCCCAAGGTATTTGTATTGCCCCTCCGTTAATTGATATTCAAGTGAATGGGTTTGCTGGTTATGATTTAAACAGTAACGATGTGGAAGCAGCAGATGTGCACCAGATGGTGAAATTGCTTTGGAAAACCGGAACAGGTTTTTGTTGTCCTACTGTTGTTACCGGTTCACATCAACGGATGTCCAGATCGATTCAAGCTATCACAACCGCACTTCTTAAGGATGATACCATTAGGAGCTCCATTATTGGAATTCATGTGGAAGGACCATATATTTCATCTCAAGACGGTCCGCGCGGCGCTCATCCAAAAGAGCATGTTCGCCAACCGAACTGGGATGAATTTCAGCGTTGGCAGGATATAGCAGAAGGACAAATTAAAATCCTTACGCTGGCTCCAGAAACAGAAGGAGCTATAGCTTTAATCGAAAAATTAACAGAAAGCGGTGTAGTCGTTGCAATAGGTCATACTAGTGCGGAATACCAACAGATTCAAGATGCGATTCAAGCGGGTGCTAAGATGTCAACGCATTTGGGGAATGGGGCCCATTCCCAGATCCGCCGTCATCCAAATTATATTTGGGATCAGCTTGCGGCAGACGAGTTGTATGCTAGCTTTATTGTTGATGGGCATCATTTACCACCTTCTGTGGTAAAAAGTATGTTTCGTGCCAAAGGACTTGAACGTACTGTTCTGGTCAGCGATGCAGTGCATTTGGCTGGGCTACAGCCTGGACGATACCAATTTGGCAACCGAGATATCGAATTGACTTCTGATCAATCTGTTCGGTTATATGGAACTGACTACTTGGCAGGAGCTGCTATTGAATTAGCACGTGGGGTTGAGAATAGTGTGAAATTTGCCAAGATTTCTTTGGATCAAGCGTTCCAACTNGCAACCGTCCGACCCGCAGGTGTGCTTGGNCTTGAGAATCGGATTGGATCTATTCAGGTCGGTCGAAACGCAGATTATATCACATTTCAATGGGACAAATTGGAATCCAAAATTAATGTGTTATCAACAGTAATAGGTGGGGAAAATAGAGATTAGGCATGGGAGTATTTCGGGAACATTACATTGGTGGTGTCGTTTCTTATTCCGCCTTCTTTGGAATTTCAATGGGGACAACTTTTGTTGGTCACTGGTTATTTCAAAAGCCAATTGATTGGAATTCAACAGTATCTATCAAACCTTGGTGGCATATCGTTGCTTGTTTTGTAATTGCAATATTATTTGGATTATGGCCTGATGTAGACATCAAAAGCAAAAGCCAATCGGTTTTTTACAGAATTTTTATTNTCNTGAACATCTTCTTNATTCTGAAAGGNNGGTACATTGAATCGGCGTTTTTCGGATTNTTCGCTATGTTACCAATGATTGGAAAACACCGAGGCTGGACGCATTCTAGGATCACAATGNTTTTTTTCCCGATGATTTTCGTNATTCTACCGCTTTATCTGCNCAAGGAAATTATTAACGTCGAACATTGGNTATCTCCAACAAACTTGNGTCTGATAAGAACTTCTATTCCCTTTTATGTTGCAGGTTTGATTGGTTANGCAACACATCTNCATCTGGATGGTATTTTATTGACTGTNCCTAAACCNTTTTACAGAAGAGTTAAAAGAGCATAGGNGATTTACCTNAATATGGTGAAATCTATTCCGGTTGAGAATATACTGCCCGGTTTACCCAACTTGGNACTCCTTTCCCAACTTAATGAGTNTGCTAANGNACAGGGGNTTCAACTTTATCTGTTGGGAGGATCAGTACGGGACTTGTTGCTCGGACGCCCNATTAATGATTTNGATTTTGTCGTTGATCGCAATCCGATCTCATTTGCCAAGCNATTTNCGAATGCGATTGNTGCGGCCTTTGTTAAGCTGGAGGATCAGCCGGCCACAGTACGTGTTGTGATCCGATCGGATCAATCTAACATCGATTTTACCCAGTTTCGATCCGACAACTTGGAGTTAGATCTTCGGTTACGAGATCTAACTATAAATGCAATAGCTTTTAATCTCAACCAGTTATTTAGTGAATATCAAATTGATCTAATTGATCCATATAATGGTTTGGGCGATTTAGAGGCTCAGGTTATACGATTCTGTAGCGAACGGGTTGTAGCCGATGATCCGCTACGTCTTTTGCGTGCCTACCGTTTTTCCGCACAACTGAGGTTTAATCTACCTGTAGAAACAATTGCATTGACCAAAAAGTACGCTGAGAGGTTAACAGAAATTTCGATGGAGCGAATCAGTGGTGAATTATTGAAAACCCTATCAGTCGATGATTCTGTGGATGCCTTACGATTGTTATTGAGTAACCAGATATTATCATCGGTTATTCCCGAATTGGAAGTGACAGACGAAGATTTAGCTGCTGTTGCTATTTTTGAATCAGAAAGGGTACCTGATATGCTCCAACTATACTACCAGGATATAGATGAATATCTTCAGACAAAGCTTCTAGGAGATTTTAGATGCTATGAGATTGTAAAGCTTGCTATTTTTCTCGGATCAACCAAGGCATTGATTCGGGTTGTAAAACGTTTATGTTTAAGTAATAAGGCCCTTCGATTAATTAAATGTATACACCACCATCAATCGAGTTTTGTCAATTTAATAATTGAACCTTTGATTTCACGTCATGAAATTATCCAATTTTTACGAAAAATCAAACAGGATTGGGTTTCTGTGGCATTGTATGTCTATGCGCGTATCAGATCTCAAGGTCAGCAAACAGATAACGCCGAATCCAGAATACCTGAGATAGCTAGCTTTTTCTATCTTGATTTTCTGGAAATTATAAATCAGGGTGGCCTAATTAACGGAAATGAGGTTATGTGTAAATATGATGTTACACAGGGAGTTGAATTGGGACAAATTCTTCGTCATATTGAGGATCTTCAATTCAAACACGCTATTCAAACAAAATCACAAGCATTCTTGGCAGTTGAACAGTTTTTGAAAGAAAAAGTGGGTTGATGAACCTTAATCTTGCTGACAATCTAATAGAAGATAGCTGGCAGTTGCACCAGCAACTTGCCGAGCGGCTATCAAATTCGGTTTCCGAACTACTAGGCCTTGACACCACAATGTCCTGTGCAATTGTGGAGAGAATTGACGGTTGTGACTTCCTGGATGAAAACGTAGAGATTGTGTTTTGTCAAATTGGACTTCCTCCAATACAGGGTGAATTGATTCTTGCTATTCCACGAAGACTGTCATTTTGGATTGTCTCTCAGCTTCTCAATTATTCGGATGTTGAAGAGATTGGCAATCGTGACCTCACGAAAGTTGAACAGATTTCGCTTATGCAATTCGTGAATCTCATAGTGGTGAATCTCTCGGAAGAATGGCAACAGATTAATTCTGAAATTCATGCCAGGTTTGATACTTTGGATGTAATGGGCGATGAGTTAGCTAGCAGGCTTCAAACGTGTGAGGTCATGCTGGTTGGCATTGAAACAATCGTTAGCCAAAATATCATCGAAAATCTATGGCTTTGTTATACGGAAGACTTTGTTTTAACAATACAAACCGAGCAGGAAAGGAAACGGGAGGAATTGGATCGGCAGAGCAGGTTGCGGGGAGATGTCCGTCAGGACCTCGTNTCNACTTTAGAAATAGTGTTGGAATCGTACACTACGCGAATTGAAAGTCGGTTGGACCAACTTGAAGAAAAACTCGACAGGGTGATTCAAGACGGATGAGCCAACTTAAGCTATGGATTGTGTTAGACTCGTCCAGATAAGTTTAATGGCAAAAGCTGAGACTGTAACCACTAGTATAATTCGAATCCACTTGTCCCCTTTTTCTACCGCCCAGTGACTGCCAACCCATGCTCCGACTGCATTCCCTCCACCAAGCGCAATGCCCATCCCCCAATTTACATGATCATTGGTGACAAAAATGATTAAGGCGACAAAGGTGCAAAAGAGAACAACGAACATCTTTAAAGCATTGGTTCGCACCAGATNAAAGCCGTTCACANTAGTTAACGTNGCAATAATCATAAACCCCACTCCGGCTTGGATAAACCCCATGTAGATGCCTAAAAAGAAGAAAAGGAGCGCGGCCAAAGTCTTTCGAGGAATTCCCAGATTTTCGACGTCACTTTGGAATTTCTTAAATGGGTTGGAGAGTGTTATCGTCAAGACACCGATCATTATCACTGCAAGTAATCGATTAAAAATAACACCGCTTTTGTCAAATTTCCCTAGGTTGATAGCTAATAGAGCACCCATGACAGCACCAATCATCGCAGGGATCGTAATGAAAATACCATATCGAAAGTCAGAGATCCCTTTTCGACGGAAGCCCGCGATACCGACTGTATTTTGGATCATAATCGCTACACGGTTAGTGCCGTTGGCNACTGTCGCGCCATCTAGNCCGAGGAAAATCAGCACTGGAAGTGTGAGTAGAGATCCTCCACCTGCAACTGTATTGAGAAAACCTGCACAAATCCCTGTTGTAACGACAATAGCAAATTGTNCGAGGTCATGGTTTAAGAACTCCAAATGCTAATTACCTTAATTAATTGAAGCAGTTTAATTGATGATTTCATAGAAAAAGTTACGTTGTTTGGGAACATAACCGAGTTCTGAAACAAGCCGTTCAATTTCATCCATCGGCATACAGTATACGGTACCTGCTTGGCTAACAACATTTTCTTCAATCATAGTTCCACCCATGTCGTTGGCTCCAAATTTCAGTGAAAGCTGCCCAATCTTTGGTCCTTGAGTAACCCATGATGATTGGAAATTCGGGATATTATCCAACATTAATCGTGAAATAGCCAATGTTTTGAGGTACTCAAAGCTGCCCGATGGGGGAAGATGTTCGAGTCGTGTGTTGTTGGGNTGNAGTGACCAACAGATGAAAGCCGTGAATCCGCCAGTTTCGTCCTGAAGGTCACGTAATCGTAGTAAGTGTTCGACCCGTTCACCATAATCCTCTGCGTGACCGTACATCATCGTCGCACTTGATTTTAATTGAACCAGGTGTCCTTGCCTCATGACTTCTAACCATTCAGCAGCTGTACATTTCTTNGGTGAAATAGTATCTCGTGCGTGGTCAGTTAGGATTTCTGCTCCTCCTCCCGGAATTGAGCCGAGTCCCGCATCACGTAAGCGTATTAAAGTTTCTGTTAGNGATATTTTGTTGATTTTGGCAAACCAATCAAGTTCTGGTGGTGAAAAACCATGNATATGGATATCATANTTTGATTTGATCCATCGCAGAAGNTCTTCATACCAGTCAAGTTTGAGTTTTGGATGTAGGCCACCTTGCAGAAGAATTTGTACACCGCCGAGGTCGATAGTTTCTTGTATTTTCTGGCCGAGTACTTGACGTGATAGGGTATATGCTTCCGAATCCTTCATGTGACGATAGAAAGCGCAAAAATCACAATCCACATGACATACATTCGTATAGTTAATGTTGCGATCTACGATATAGGTCACGTACGGTCCAGGATGAACCTTTTGCCGGATCAGATCTGCAGTGTTACCAATTGATAATAGGTCNTAACTTTTAAACAAAGTTAATCCATCATCATAATCAAGGCGNTCATTNAGTAGAGCTTTTTCCAGAATCGGTTGTANTGATGNATCAATCATTATTTTACCTTCTTCNCAGTTGCCNTANGTGCGAATTCTAACACTCATGGCTATTGGCGTCAACTTTCATGCCTAAAATAATAAATAGCATTTTATCCTTTGTAAACGCAACATTTTGTTGACTTGTNGTTTGTATCATTTCGTATCAAATTAATGAGAGTCATCGAAATACTAAGGTCCTCTTCACTGGCACTTAAAAGCAAAACTGAACAATTCAATGCCGCTCTGAAAATCATCTTTTTTGATTTCTCAAGAAGGTTTCTCCGTGTGGTTCGGAGAGATAACGATCAGCAATGTAAACGAATCTGTGTGATTGATAGCTGAAAAGCTAGAATTGCAGGAGCCTATCGACTACTGTAAATGATCCATAGTAAAGTCGATATGGGATGTCTTTTGAAGTCTTCAATAATCATAAAGGAATATTCTCCTACGATAAATTGATCCCATCAATGGTNGAAACACTAGTTATTTTGAAAGAAAAATTGGATGAACATGATATAATGGTCTCCTGGATTAAATGATTACTAAACTTATATTATGGGCGAAAAAGAATGGATTATGCTGTTACTATAACTGCTAAAGAAATTGCCGAACTTCTTCCTTTGGAACGTCCCAAAGGTCCAGTTGGACTGGATGAAGTAGCTGGGAAAACTTTAGTTACTCTAATTAGCGCTGGCACGGAATTAGCCTCAGCTTATCTTGGGTCAAATTTTCCTAGTACGCCAGGATACGCAGCAGTATTCCAAGTTGAAGAAGTCGGTGAAAATGTGCAGACAGTTCAACCTGGAGACCTAGCTTTTTGTATGGGGAATCATCGTTCCTATTACCGTGTTAAGGCTGACCAGTTACTTCTAGTTCCAGAAGGACTCCCTCCTGAAATTGCTGTCTTTGCTAGAATGATGGGGGTAAGCATGACAACTTTAACAACAACTACTGCCCGCCCTCCTGCAAAGGTGTTAGTAATGGGATTGGGACTAGTTGGGCATCTTGCTGCCAAGAATTTTTTAGCTTGCGGGTACAATGTTTACGCTTGCGATCCTGTTGAATCTCGACGTCGTATTGCATTCGAAACTGGTATTCCAAATGTTCTTCCGGAAGCTCCACTGGAAGATCCTGAGCTCAGCGGCAGGTTTTCTTTGGTTATTGAATGTTCCGGACATGAACAGGCATTATTGGATGGATGTAATGTTATCCGGAAAAAAGGGGAAGTGGTTTGTATAGCAACTCCTTGGAAACGATATACTGAACTTTACGCTCATGAACTCCATTATGCTATCTTTCATAAATATGTCGTTGTTCGTAGTGGTTGGGAGTGGGAACTCCCAAGGGATTTCACTGATTTTACCGAAAATAGTATTTGGGGCAATATTCAAGGAGCACTGAACTGGCTATCTGCGGACAGGGTGAACGTAGAAGGGATTTACGATTTGTTCTCTCCAGATCGAGCCCAAGAAGCCTACCAAAAACTTCTTCACAAGCAAACTGATAGGCTAGCAGCAGTTTTTGATTGGCGTAATATATAGTCGGCCATGATCCTAAATTTGATCTCGTCGAGGTAAAACAGTTGTCAAATAATTATATTGATGCTGCTACTGCAACGTGGCAAGAATGTCATGATTTCCTGCAACGCCACCCTTTTGCCATCTTACCATTGGGTGCAACAGAGCAGCATGGGTTGCACTTGCCACAAAATACGGATAGCCTAATTGCAGAAGCTATCGCCTTACAAGTTGGCAAAAAAAGTGTGGGTATGATCCTGCCAACAATACCAATTGGTTATTCATGGGTTTGGCGTGATTATCCCGGTTCACTGACTTTCTCTTTCGATACATTTAGATCTGTTATCAAGGATATTGTTGTTAGCCTTGATCGAAATAGATGTCGAGCACTTTTGATTTTGACAACACACGGAGCGAACCCACAACCAATTAAGTACGCGAGTCGTGAATTGGTCGACCATACCTCGATACGAGTTCTCCGCGCCTTTTATCCCAATCTAAGTCAGATTATAACTGATGCAGATTCAACCACTTGGCAATCTTCAAATTTTCACGCTGAGGAATTTGAAACATCGCTAATGTTGTACTTACATCCTAATTTGGTAGATATGACCAAGGCGGTCAGCGAGTATCCACCGTATTCATTAGATTATGAGATGTCAACACTGCCAATGGGCGCTTTGAGTGAGTCTGGTGTGTTTGGTGATGCCACGGTAGCAACAGTGGAAAAAGGCGAAAAGTGGTTTAACCGCTGTGTAGCTAACATCGTACAAGTGTGGAGCGAATTCCTAGATCTACCAAATGATGAATCTAGTGATCTTTATGAAATTAACTAGTAGAAGGGAGAGAATTCGATGGGGACCATAATGACAATCCGAGGTGAGACTGAAGGAAAAGATCTTGGTATTGTAGATTATCATGAACACTTATGTTTCGATGCCCCACCTTGGTTGTTGCGCGAAGACCCAGACTTCAGATTGAATGACGTTGAGAAATCAGCTCAGGAACTTCGTTCGTGGGTGGATGCGGGCGGGAAAACGATAATTGAGATGTCAGCTATTGACTTCGGTCGGAATATCCATAGCACGAAACAAGTTGCCGAGCTAGTTCCCGATGCGAACGTCATTGTAATTACAGGTTTTAACAAACCCTATTTCTGTGATCAATCGGTGTGGCAATCAAACGAGTCTGATCTGGTTCATCGGTGTATTCAGGATATTGTTGAAGGTATTGATGGAACAGGTATCAAAGCAGGAATTATGAAGGGTGGTACGGGCTACAATACCTTCAACGATTACGACCAGAAATTGATGCGGATTGCTGCCAAAGTGCAAAGAGAAACGAATGTTCCCATTATTACCCATACCGAAGCTGGGACGATGGGTTTTGAACAGGTTGAATTTCTTAATGATCATGGCGTTGAACCGCACCGAGTTTGCTTAAGCCACCTCGACCGAAATCCTGATTTTTGGGAGCATCAACGGATTGCCAAAACAGGAGCTTATCTAGGCTATGATTGCCCCGGTAAATCGAAATATGGGCCGGATGAATGGCGGATTGATTTACTCAAACGTTTAATTGCTGCTGGATTCAGCCAACAGATTTTGTTAGGTAATGACCTCGGTCGACCAAGTTATTGGCGTAGTTATGGTGGCGGTCCGGGTCTTGATTTCATTTTGACCCAGTTTGTTCCGCGCCTTTTATCCCAAGGAATTGAGCAACATGTCATTGACGAGATGCTAATCAATAACCCCCGGCGTTTTCTCACCGGCATTTAAACAAATCATCTGCGGACGAATTGAAGAACATGTCTCTTGTTATTGGTATTGATATCGGCACATCCAGTACCAAGACCTTATTATTGAGTGAAGAAGGAACAATTGTTTCCAGTGCCAGCGCGGACTATCGACTAGTAACACCCCATGCAGGTTGGGTTGAGCAAGATGTTCATGACTGGTGGCAGGCAGTTTGCAACACAATCCGTCAAATCGTTCAGTATCTTGAGTCCGACCAATGTTCTTTTTCTGTCAGAGATATAAAGGGAATATCTCTTTCTGGGCAGATGAACGGAGCAGTGTTTGTTGATGCCTCTGGAAATCCACTCCGTTCGGCCATCCTTTGGCTTGATCAGCGAGCGCAAGAGCAATGCGATCAGGCAAATGATCAGGTTGGCGATCTCCTTCGGAATCACGCGTTACATGTTCTTAATCCAATTAATACCTTGGCCAAAGTCCTTTGGTTGCGAGAAAGGCAACCCGAAATCTATGCTGAAGTTTGCCATGTACTGCTTCCCAAAGATTGGATTCGTTTTAAACTAACCGGTACACTTCAAACAGAGGTAACTGACGCTTCTGTAACAGCGGTACTGGATCTAAAAACCCGCAACTGGAGTGGGGAAATCCTAGACGGTTTGGGAATTGAAGAAAGATTGTTTCCTAAGGTCGTTGAGTCACCAACAGTTACNGGTCAGATAACCGAGAGTGTTGCATCTGAGACAGGATTATATGCTGGAATTCCCGTTTGTGCTGGTGGAGGTGATATGGCTTGCATGGCTGTTGGAAGTGGAGTCAGACGCCCGGGGATTGTCAGCGTTGGAATCGGTACTGCGGGACATGTATTGACNTATGCCGAAGAAGTTGATGGAGCTGCTTTTAATCAACTATGGCCGATGTGCCANGCTATACCGGNCAAGTATTTCTGGCTNGGTTGTTCTTTTACAGGTGGTGCCAGTTTAACTTGGTTTCATGATCAGTTTGGAGATAGTTTTACCGAGTTAATTGACTCCGCTGAGGGGGCNCCGATTGGAAGCGATGGTCTNTTCTTTATGCCATGGTTTCAAGGAACTGCGACTCCCCATCCGGATGCGAATGCTCGTGCCGGCTGGTTAGGCATGACACTACATCATACCAAGGCACATATGATCCGATCACTGATGGAAGGAGTGGTCTTCGACCTTCGGCATTCTGTGGAGTGCTTTAAGNAACTGAANTTACCAATTAATGAAATTTATATTGGCGAAGGGGGATCAAGATCCGCATTATGGTGTCAAATCCAAGCGGATGTCTTTGGAAAAGATGTTCAAGTTCTGGAAGTACAAGATGTCTCTGCCCTTGGGGCTGCCATCATTGCGGGAGTTGGCGTGGGAATATTTGATGATTTTGAATCAGCATGCAGTATGTCTATCATCTTAGGAGAAACGATTCATTCTGATCCCGTGCGCGTTGGAAAATACGAACTTCAATATCAACGCTACTGCAATTTATATCCAAGCCTNAAAAATTGGTTTCTAGAACATTAATATTACCTGCTCGGATTTTAATCTTCGTTCTTAATACATACGGGTAAAGAATGGATTATGGTCGTTACATGGATGCATACCCGCATATGCGGGAGATGATGATATGGCATACGCCCTATTATCCACCATTTTTCCTATATTTGGTTTATTACGTCTTACCNTGGATCGTATTAATAGTATTATCTAGTTTAACTTTCTTCCGACTTTCTAAGCTCCAAAAAGAGACTTCAGATCAACTGTCAACTAATCAAGGTATCGTTGAACGAGTAAGTATCTACGTTGCTCTAGTTTCGCTTTTGATGTTGATCTACAGTATCAACTTTCGAGTAGGAAGNACACCTGGCGATACATTCGGCGCGCGTTATTTACCTTTCAGCATGATCAANAACGGCAATTCTAACCTAGATCAATTTCCATTCTTGCAGAATAGAAACTATTATACTCGGTAGGAAAACAATCATTGGGTGTCAAAATACCCGCCTGGGGCCCCAATTTTAGCGTTGCCGATATACCTCTTTCCTGTGATGTTCGGCTTACCCGTTGACTCACCCCATGTACCATGTTTGGAGAAAATGACAGCATCACTAGTTGTTGCTCTCTCGGCGTTGTTCCTTTTTCTGACAGCAAAGATATTTCTTAGTAGAAACTGGGCGTTCTTGCTGGCATTAATTTACGGCACTGCCACTTGTAGTTGGAGTATAAGTAGTTCCAGTCTATACCAACATGGTCCATGTCAATTTTTTTTGGCTCTGACCCTTTATCTATTGGCAAAAGGGAGTGATTTTTACCAATCTAACGATGCTAACAAAAAAACGGATAACCCTCAGCATCAACGATGGATAAAATGGTCAGGCCTCACAGTTGCTTCAGCTGTTGTATGTCGGCCAACAGCACTTGTTTTTGCACTTGTTTTGCTAATTTATGTTTGGCACAAGCACAGGTACCAGTTACCCCAATTTATATTGATGACTATGCCAGCAATAATTATTCTCGCAGTTTATAACCATGCCACTTACGGATCAATCTTACAACAAAGCTATGGCAATGAAGTGAATATGTGGGGAACGCCCTTTTATATTGGAGCTTTTGGGGTTTGGTTTGCACCTAGTCGTGGGTTGTTAATCTTTTCTCCGATTTTCCTGTTTTCGTTAGGGAGTATAAGAAAAATCTTTGGGAGTTTCGTCGCTGGTAGTTTTCTGCTTATACTCGGAATTTATCTTGGATTCTTACTAATTTGCCGAAATTTTGATTTTTGGCAACATTTAATCAGTCAAGATAGGGGATTTTTGACATCTTACACTGCTTATATCCTGTTCATCCTTTTCATTTGTACTGGTATATGGAATGTATATCAATCGGTTAGATCTCTTTGGAAAGATACCGAAAAAAAACAGTCCCGTGAAACACCACATCTAATGTTATTTCAATATTCTGCGATTTGTGCTTTACTCTATCCTTTTCTATTTAGCAAATGGCATATGTGGTATGGTGGATGGTCATTTGGTTATCGCATTATGACAGAAGTTAGTTTTTTTCTTTGTTTTGTGATGATACCAATCATACCAGTTATCAGGCAAAACAAGTTAAAGATGGCGTTCTTTGTTTTGATGATATTGGTATCCTGCATCATTCAATTGATAGGAGCTTTTGGTTATAATAATGACTGGAATGGTAGAAACAATGTTCACGCTGAAGTCAATGGGAATCAGCACAATCTTTGGTCATGGTACGACAACCAAATTACTTTTTATATTAAGCATGGTATTCTTCAGAGGCGAAGATTGGAACTGCCAACGAATTAGCTAGCTTATCGAACTGTAAATTGATAAAACAACCAAGTATAATTTTAGGATAATATCTATGGATCGACAATCTGCACTAGAACTTTTGCAAGAGTATACCCAAAAAGACGGNTTACTAAAGCANGCTTATGCTGTTGAAGCAGCTATGCGNGCTTACGCCAAAAAATTTGGCCAGNACGAGACTAAATTCGGTATTGTTGGNCTTTTACACGATTTTGACTATGAAAAATATCCGAGNCCTGATCAACATCCNGAGGTNGGATCCCAAATATTACGGGAGCATGGTTATCCTGATGATGTAATCTATGCCATTCTTGCCCACGCTGAGTATCTGGGGTTTGCACGTAAGAGCTTGATGGATAAAACGCTGTTTGCCGTTGATGAACTTGTNGGATTTATCACTGCTGTAACCNTGGTTCGTCCCAATAAGAATATCGTGGAGGTAAAGGTNTCTTCAGTCAAAAANAAACTGAAAGATAAACGGTTCGCTAGTTCTGTGGANCGAGAACATATCCGGATAGGTGTCCAAGAATTAGGGGTCGATCTAGANGAACATATTGNCTTCATCGTTGAGGCAATGAAATNGGTTTCGGNGCTACTCGGANTGGATGGATCTTAAGANAATGNTTAGATGTGTTTTGTCCTNTCAGAGATTNACANNGGAAATAAACGGTAATAAGAATTGGGGTATACTCTGTAACATTGGTTTTATGGTACTGTTGGTGGTAACTTCAACCAGTTACTTNTCAGGATGCGGTGTGTTTTCTNNCNTTTTTGATCGGAACCTTGATATTGTGCAACGTTCAAACTCGATTCATAGCTCNCNCGCGGNAGATCCTACTGGGGAACAAATGCCAACTACATACATCTTGGACTTTGGAAAGCAACGCTTCATTAAAAATATTGCTATTTATTGTCATCAGCCAGTCAAAGACATTGCTATTTACACATGTTCGTCCAACCAAGATCGCGTTGCGTCTCCTCTAAATCTGGGTTGGACATTCTTGAAATATATTGAGTCTCCTCTTAAAAGTGGGGATATCATTGAAATCCAGCTGGTTGCTAGTAGCATCCAGCTGATTCAAGAGATCAGGGAGGGCGACTCTCAGCCTAAATCTAAAGACGGAATTCGACAGATTGAAGCATTTGGAGAATATGGTAACGAGCTATTGCAGACGAAGTTGAGTATCCTACAAACTTTAATGTTGCCTAATCGTTGGACACTAGCACGCCAATCAGGCAAAGCTTTGAAAATGTCTCCGGTAAAACGAGAATTCTGGGAAGATCATTACCTCCAAGTGTTTCAGACTAAGTATCCTAAGTTGGAGGATATCAGATCGATCGTAGCACCTCTAGAGGATTGGCCGTGGATGCAGAGACAGGCTTATTTGGACGCCAAAGTAAGTCATGAAAAAGATCTGCAACAACAGCGTGACTTGATCGACAAAAGGAATTTTTGGGCTGCTGCCATTGTTCCTGTTGTCTGGTTTTATCTCACTTTCTATGGGTTGCGGTGGCACTAATCCAATTGAATTAGGAACCAATTAGGGGGTGCGAGTTATTAAACTGTAGTTGGAAAAAGTGTAACTTTTCTAGTATGTTTAAATGAGTTGTAGCCAGATGCAAAAAATTATCGACGATATTGACTGCCAGCTTATTACAGAGATCAGCCCCATCGAATTCTTACGATTTTTTAGGTTAACAACTGGTAGCTAAACGGGCATTCGACAGAAAACCTCGCTATATCCTTCGGTTTTCTAAGTTGATCAAGATAACGGACTTTTATTGACGAATCTTTTGTTTGTGTAATGATACTGTAATTTCTACTTACAATTGGTGATCTGAACTAGTAAGAAAGGCTTGATACTGCTGATATTCCGTTGGATATTAGTATTAAAATCTATTGGCGTTTGGGTTGTCCATTATTAACCCATCTTTCTGCCGCTGAGATGCTTCTTGTTGTGCTTGTTGGCTCCACTCCTTGAATTCTGGTGTCATAGCGCTATCATGAAGAGTTGCTCGCATACTATAGGGAACATAATTTCCCATATGCCACAAAGTGTTTCGATAGAGGGCGAAGTCACCAGCTTCCAGGTACAATGGCACAGCACTGGGCATGCTGCGACAATATTCCAGACAGATATACTCTCGTTCTTCTGCTGTCCTCTCCCCAAAATTTGGCCCGGAGATGGGACGATCCGGAAATCGTTCCGCCTCGCTACGTAAATCGTGCCGCAAATGGCTGCCTGGTACCACCCAAGTACAACTGTCGTTGTACAAGGCGCAGTTGATCTGATTAAAGAGATTTATGTCCAGTAATCCCTGATCCCAGTGTGCTAAGTTCAAGCCATGGATGTTGTCACGCCAATCACGGTGCCAAGCAGTACAGTAAGGCATTTCAGCTGGTTCCAAAAGAATGCCGAGATGGTCACAGT
>PBXZ01000063.1:0-30845 GCA_002729415.1 Candidatus Poribacteria bacterium
TTCATATCTGATCCCCTTAAGGCCAACGATTACAAAATCGGGGATTTTTTGCCCCACGTTCCTGGGTTAGAGAAAATTGAATGGCTCTTGGCAGATGCGGAGGATTATCCGATCAGGCTTTACCATCGTCAGGCAAGTGACTGGTCAGTGTACTGGCAGGCTCGATCCAGCTTTAGTACCAGTGGAGCGACGAACCGTAACGTAATTGTCGGTGACTTCGACAATGATGGGAGATTGGAGGTGGTCGGCTTGTGGAGGTCCCATGCCATGATGGTAGACTTAGAAACCGGTAACCTTAAACAGACTTGCCAATTTTTGGACATTAATGAGTATAGTGGAAGACCGTATGGTTGGTTCGAAGCTAAAGATTTTAATGGAAATGGGAAACAGGAAATGGTAATACTAGCTGACTTGGAAAAGCACTTAGATGTGCTGGGCTGGAAAAAAGGAAAGTGGGTTAAACTTTGGAGCAGATATATTGTACCTGCTAATGAGAGCAAAGTACTGGTGATCCCTGGCGTTAATCCGGTTGAAGATATAGACGGGGACAAAACAGCCGAAATCGTTCTGTCACTCTACAACTATGATTACAAAACCACTACAATCGGTGATGGGAAATGGCATGTTGTTGCATTGGAGCCTATGACAGGAATGCTAAAGCTAGATCTTTCTGATATGTACCTTTCTGGTATGTGCGATCTGGATGGAGACGGGGCAATGGAACTCTTCGTTACCCCAACTACAGCAGAGCAAGTAGAACGGGTGAGTATACTGAAAATATATTCCTTTCAGCAGGGTAACCTTTCCATACGATGGCAATCGCTTAAACCAATGGATTACCAGACACAGGATATTAATGATTTCCCGTTAGATCAAACCACTTCGTCGTCTAACGGCTGGCCCCTGCGTTCTTCACTTATCGAAATATAAATCTAGATATGAATATCGTCCGCACCACCACTTGGCAGGCTGACGACACCGGCGAAATTCGGATGATAGACACCATGGAAGCCCCTTCCTTTGAGGTACTTTCTGTTCAACCTGCTCAACAGGTTGAAGACCTTTGTATTCTGGTTTGTGTTGAAGTTCCACGGAGAACATCAACGCAGTTCCACCTCCGTGGTATGTCTGCCAAAGCTGTATATTCGAAGTTGAAGGGAAATCCCTTAGGTACCCCAGTTATTGGAAAATTAACGCCTGGAGCTCCATCAACGATTGTGGTGGAAGGGGCCAGTAAAACTATGGAAGCCTTCCAACCTCAAGGAAAACCCGTACCTGAGACAATCTGAATGTTACCAAGACATGGTAGCGTAGGTACATCAGATAAATGTGCTCATCTTGCCGACCTCACGAGGAATGGTGTGCTCGAGACTATCTTTGTTACTCAAACCCCTACGGGTATGGGTCGAGTAGTTGTTGTAACTCCACGGGGAACAAAGATATGGCATCACGACTTCAAGGAAATTCCTTGGGAAGATACTGGGCATGTCACCAGTGGAATGGCAGGCCTTTACAGCGAAAAGTTTACATCTATAGATCATGCTGATTTATTGGTGACAGTTCACTGGGGTACGGGACACGGGGGTATCAATCATTTTTGCTGCGTGGTGCCGATGGAACCGAAATCTGGCACTGTGTTGAGGGTGGTAAGACCCCCTTATGGGACTCGTGGGTGCGGAGGGTGCTGGATGAATGTTTATGATTACGATACTGATGGCTTGGAGGACATTCTGTACAATCACCATGACTTGATTTATGTGCTGAAGGGAACTGATGGCACACTTCTGCTCAACAAATATGTTGGTGATATGTTTGGTAACTGGACTGCGAATGGTCGCACATACGTTGCAGTCCAGTTACCAATGGACAATGGGAAATGCTGTACAGCCTTCGGGAAGGATTTGTACTTCTAGATCGTGAAAGAAACATTGTCTGGAATAACCCTCAGGCAGCTGTGAATAACATGTGGCCTAGCTTGGGTGATGTTAATGGTGATGGTGTCTTAGAGTTACTACAATTTGGTGCTGGCATGCGNGTGNTNAATNNNACCACNGGTNCGATTGAATGGANATTTCCCGGAGTAGGNGGAACAATCNAGCCGATTANGGCTNACATCAACANNGNCGGACNGGANGAANTCATCGTNGCTGCNAATAACNCCTTNACCNCGNTAGNGTNCCNTNNAAACGAGNAGTGGAAAAANCCTCTNGAAGAAATCATTTCCGGCAAACATCGGTGCCCCTTCACTGCCGAAATAGATGGGAACATGCAGATTGTGGTTCTCTGCGAAGATGGATANGTNTATTGGCCTAGGTAATTTGGAACAATGGTTCTGTTTGGAATACAGTTTGGTATTAGCTAAAACAATTGCTCCTTTTCGGAGGTNCATNCGGCTGACAGAAACTTGGAGAAATTAATTGGGAAGTCTGGAAAATACTCTCTTGGATNGATTAGGAGATATTCATGGCGCATGCCAAAGGTNTTTGAAGAAAGAGAAATAAGGAAACNACAACGGATTGGNAACGCNNATATGCCTGTNCAAATGAAGTCATTAGNTTAGATAGCTATAGGATTCAATCTTTGGCTAGATAGATNTTCCGAATGTTCNCCGGNTGTTTTTTAATAATGTTTTCNTGTGCTTGAATTGTTTTAGAAAACAAGATTCTTATCAGTGGATAGATNAAAGCCATGTGTTTATCACTAGGGGCTACATAATTTTTGACATCTAACGGCATAGACTTGGAATCTAGTAGNTTTAGATGGTATTCAGGCAGAAGTGACCAATGCAAACCTTGTTTTTTATGATGNGCCGAATGATAACCTAAATTTCCTTTCAGAATATTTCCGANNGGATCCAAATTGTTTCTACATGCGTNGGTTANTCTTGTATCTTTCAAACCATTATGGTGATGCCAAGTTGCATCTCCTGTAATAAAAAGGCAGATTGCAGGTTGTATAACCCATAAAAGCAAACCAGTATACCAGTTAAAATACAATGCTCCTATGGTAATCAAAAATTGCAAAATAAAAAACAGAAAAAATTCATTACNTTTTGCCTTGATTTTACTTCTATTNATAGCACAATTTCTAAATACCANATAATAACTAAATAACCATGTTTTAAAAGAATACTCCCAATGGNTCATTGTAGCTCCGCTGGGCCTTACCCATGTACTAGCTTCTTCTGGCCAAGCAAGACCTAAATGTCCTGTAGTATGATGATCTATGTTATGGTGAATNACCCAAGTNTTATATGTTACTCCTGTTGTACTNGCATAAAATATTCCAATTAGGTAATTCAGAGATTTATGCTTGAATGGTGAAACATGTTGATGATGATGATTAAATGCACATAAAAACCCTTTGATAAAAGGTATAGAAAAAATTGTCCAGATTAAAGGAATATACCATCGTTCTAACCGATAGGTATAGAGCATATAACAATCAACAAAAAATGTTNCTCCCAATATACATAATGGCAANAAGTCAGTTTTGTATTTAACTGATGTCATCTATAAAAAATGTTTCCCTATTTAATCATGTTTGAAAGACTTAGAGGTGAAATCCACATTACTAACNCATGTGACTGATCCTAGCTTAAAGAAAAAACTTTGTATATATTCTGTTAATTATGTATGTCAATTAATAAGGGGCATTGATTTTTTACTTTATAATTTGGTAGATAATGAAGTTGATGGTATGGAGTTTATTTTGAAAAATATCGTCGATCATTCTTCAGGATTTATGTTGGGTTTACGGATGAATAATCAAGATTGAGTTAGGTGAAGGGAGTAATCTCGAATTGAGATTTCATACTTTCGATCTATCAGATACGTGACTAGATGCTTAAAGCTCAAAAATAGTAACTCCTAGAATTTAGCACGTAAGTTTCAGTTTATCTTCAACCATGATTNTATANAATCATGGTTGAAGATAAACTGAAAGAAAAAACAAAATCGACCTCGGTTTATGTTTCCAAGGTCGATTGTAGTGNTTGGATTTCCTTAAATGCTGGAGTTTTTACTTGTTTCCCCTTATTAACTAACTGGCTAACCTTGCGTTCTCTGAATATTCAGCTTTGCTTCCCGAAATTAAAATTACTTTTAGATAAGTAAATTAGGATCAAAGTTGAGTTCACGATGAAAGTTCTATAAGATCCCCTTATCAACTGAAACAAGTAACTGATATTCCTTTAGTATTTATATCTGATGTGTAACTTGGGTCTAATCCCACATCGGATTGTATTAGTATTGATGAGACGAATTGAAGGAACTCCCAATTATACGGGAATTGCATCAATATGTCGAGCTAATTTGATGTTTATGCATTAACTTATAGAAATTGTAAAGTCAAAAAGAAGTGTAAGCACTGNCTGCAGGGAATTTTCACTGTTTTAAGCCTGATGAATAGAATCATGTGGATCTATGTCGCAGTCATAATTATTGCAGGAGATCTGTTAAATTAGCATTTTATAAATATTATACTTAAAGATCTNGGGTAGTAGCAGGGCGAACTAAGACTAGAATATTATATCAAAATTAATATCGAAAAAAGTGAGNGAATCATGAGAATAGCTGTATTTGGAGCCGCGGGATGGTTGGGGCGGGCGATTCTGTCCAATCTAGCCGGCCTGCACGAAGTCCGAGCGCTTGACCTGTCCCCTGAAGTTTGGGAACATGGAAACAATTTGGATGGTGAATGGGACGGAGGAGAGAAAGTATATGGAAATATAGCAGATTTTAGGTTTGTCGATCAAGCCATTAAAGGTATGGATGCTGTAATTCATGCTGCGGTCTNTGCTTCTCANGCACTNGGTGCTTACGGAGTTGATGATGATTTACCCTATCTGGTGAATCTGAAGGGATTACGAAATGTGTTGGAATCGTCTCGACAGCGCAACCTTAGGCGNATAGTACATATTGGGTCCTGTCAGGTAGTGCATCCTGACGGGGTATTCTTTGACGCAGAGATAAGAAGACCTGATGGGAGTCTCTATGCTATCACCAAGCGTCTCCAAGAGGAGATGTGTCGTCAGTACCACGATGCATTCGAACTTCCTATTATCGTCTTAAGGCCATGCTCGATTGTTGATAGCAGGTTGGGAATTGGCAAATCTCGTAACACGTTGGGAAAAGGAGGAACTCAATGGGATGTTAGTTGGGTCTGTCGGCATGATCTGGCTGAGGCTTGTCGGCTGAGCGCGGAAAATCANGATATTGGGTTCGAAATTNTTCATACTGTNGGTACTTTGGAGGCAGAGGCAANCTGTAATGTCCGGAAATCCCGTGAACTTCTTGGGCTAGAATATCGGGGTAACCTTGCCCAATACGGTTAATAATATTNCTGTTAATACCTTTTTGTAGGCAGAAATCATTTTATTTGCTTTCTGCTTTCTGCTTTCTGCTTTCTCATTTTTGAGAATCGATAGATTAAAGACAGCTGAGGTTGTCACTATGAGAGGAAAAAAACTGGTTCAATTAGAGGAAACTCATCGTCCAACCCGGCAAAATTGTACAATTATCTTGTTTGGAAAAATTTGGAATTATGCTANACTAAAGGNGGNATTTTTGGATCAAAGAAGGAGCGAAAGAAACAAAATGGATTTTTCAATACAATCATTGTTACTGTTGTTGATACTTAGCTTCACAATCAATCTTCAGGCAGCACATCATCAAGCTCAAAAAGAGGATTGGGGAGTCGTCGACGACCAAGTAGTTTCCCTCTACATCCTGAAGAATAAGAATGGGGTAACAGCCAAGATTACCAATTATGGGGCATTGCTAACCACTTTATATTTGCCTGACCGAGACGGAAAACTGTCCGATGTGGTGCTTGGGTTTGATAATTTGCAGGGCTATCTCGATGGTCACCCTTACTTTGGTTGCACTGTTGGTCGCGTTGCCAATCGGATTGCCAATGGTAAGTTTACATTGGATGGTCAGGAATATGCTTTAGTGACTAATAATGCTCCTAACCATTTGCATGGTGGTGATCAAGGTTTTGATAAAAAAGTCTGGACAGTTGTGGCGGCTGATAGTCAATTGATTAAGATGGTTTACACCAGTCCTGATGGTGAAGAAGGCTATCCTGGACAATTAACGGTTACTGTTGTTTATTCTCTTTCCGATGATAATGCCTTACAAATAGAGATGTCTGCTACTACAGATGCAACGACGATTGTTAATCTGGTCAATCACTCCTACTGGAATTTAGCAGGTCACNATTCGGGTGATATTCTTAGCCATGANCTGATGCTGAATGCACTGGCCTATACACCAGTCGATTCAACCTTTATTCCCACTGGCACAATTGATTCGGTCAGAGAAACACCATTCGACTTTACCAAAACCAAATCAATCGGATCNGATATCGGAAAACTTACTGGTGATGGACAAGATGATCCGGGTGGATACGATATCAACTTTGTTCTAGACGGCAAGTTAGGTGAAATGAAATTGGCAGCCAGAGTAAAAGATCCCAAGTCTGGTCGAGTAATGGAGATTCATACCACGGATCCTGGTGTTCAGTTTTATACTGGTAACTTTCTGGATGGAACTGTCAAAGGAAAAGCTGAATCCATTTACGGGAAGCACGCCGCCTTCTGCTTAGAAACTCAGAAGTATCCTGACTCGATCAACCAAGAAGGAACTGAAGGGTGGCATTCTATTATTCTCCATCCAGGTGAAACCTACAGCCATATTGATCTATACAAATTTTTTAGAACTGAGTAAACATTCAAGATTATTAGTACCGTAAATAATAATGCGAGTAAGCAAGTTCCAAATAGCCGTTTTTTTGACAGCTATTTCACTGATGAGTTGGGTGGTTGCACCCATGATTGGGGCTGAAAACGTCTACTGGGCGTACCAGCCTGTCACCATTCCAGACATACCATCCATAAAGGACCAAGAATGGGCCAAAAACCCAATTGATACTTTCATCCTGAATCAGTTAGAAAAAAACGGACTATTCCCAGCCATACTGGCAACGAAACAGGCTTTGATTCGACGTGTCTATTACGACCTAATCGGTCTACCTCCATCACCAGAAGAAGTTGCATCATTCGTCAATGATCTGGATCCAATGGCTTACTCTAAGTTGCTTGACAGATTGCTTGCTTCTGAGCAATACGGCATCAAATGGGGACGACACTGGCTGGATCTGGTACGATATGCGGAAACCAACGGCTATGAGCGTGACGGCAATAAAGCTTACGCTTGGCGGTATCGGGATTATGTCATTGATGCTTTTAATAAAGATAAACCCTATGATCAGTTTATTCGTGAGCAACTGGCTGGAGATCTCCTAGACCAGGTGACACCGGAGACAATTGTCGCCACAGGCTTCTACCGACTTGGAATATGGGATGATGAACCCGCCGATCGACTCTTGGCCCGCTACGATTATCTGGATGATATTGTTTCGACGACAGGACAAGTGATGTTGGGGATGTCAATGGGTTGTGTCCGGTGTCACGATCACAAAGCTGATCCCATTTCCATCAAAGACTATTATAGCTTTTTGGCCTTTTTTAATGATATCACGCCGCATAGTAACAATCCTCTGGTGGATATCGGTACGACAGCCCAAAAGCAAGAACACCAAACTAAAGTTGATCAGAAAAAATTGGCAGAAGAAAAGTTGCAAGACCAGATCTTTAAATTGGAAGAGGAACTGAAAGCAACGTTGCTAGAGCCCACAAACCAGCCGTCCGATCATTCAGATACAGATCTTGTCGATCTAACCTACCGCTTTTATCGGGATACATGGGACCAGTTGCCAGATAATTTCGATCAACTTCGGCACGAGACTGAAGGCCAGATAGTTGCTAACCAATTCACGCTCCGACCCGCTAGCCGAAACAAATCTATTGGCTTGGTCTTTGAAGGCAAGTTGCGTGTGCCTACAGATGATGACTATACCTTTCACATAAATAGCATCGGCGGATCACGACTGCGGCTAGATGGCCAGACGGTAACAGAGTTACTGAAAGCCAGCGGTGGACATCATCAAGGGACTGTTGCATTAATGGCTGGTTATCAACCAATCCGGCTGGAGTATTTCAACCAAAACGCAGATTTCCCGAGTTTACAGGTCTACTGGTCATTATCTGGAGAAAGAGGTCAAAGGCGCCATCTCTCGGATGCGGTTACTATTCTGTCCGATTCCCGATCAACTGGGCAAACCTGGTCTTATACATTTGAGCCGCCAATTGAAGATTGGATGAAACTCGACTTTGATGATAGTGAATGGGAAACAGGCATTGGTGGGTTTGGCACACATGGAACACCCGGTGCGGTAGTACGAACAGTTTGGAGCACACCGCAGATCTGGTTACGTAAAACGTTCGAGTTGGATCATATTCCGACTCGAGTGGGTTTAAATCTCCATCACGATGAAGATGTACAAATCTTTATTAATGGGACACGCGTTACTAATCGACGGGGTTATTTGACTAGCTATCGAACAGTTGACTTGAAAAAATCTGCCTTGAAAATCGGGCAAAATGTGATTGCCGTTAATTGTATACAAACGGGTGGTGGTCAGTATATTGATGTTGGAATTGTAGCCAATCCAGTGGTAACTGATATCGATGAGCTACTGAAACAACATACTGACCAGATTGGGGCTTCACCAGATCTACAAGTTCAGGTTGAACAACACCAGAAGCTGAAAAAAGAGCGAGATGATAGTCGTAAAAAAAAGATTCCCTATTCATACATGGCATTGGCTGTTCAAGACGTTGGCACCTCGCAAGCTTATATTTTGCAACGCGGCAATCCGAGATTGCAAGGTGATCCTGTTGAACCGAGTTTCCCCAGAGTTTTACGACATTCCGCATCACATCTAAAACTGCCGCTGGAAGAAGACCAGAGCAAAACCAAGCGACGCGTGGTAGCGGAATGGATCGCTAGCCCAGAGAATCCGATGACCGCACGAGTGATGGTCAATCGGATTTGGCAACACCATTTTAGTCGTGGGATTGTTAGGTCGAGTAACGATTTTGGTAAGTTTGGAACTCAAGCAACACATTCGAAATTACTGGATTGGCTGGCACACGAGTTTGTCAGTAATCAATGGCGAATCAAATCCTTGCATAAGAAGATTATGATGTCCAATACTTACCAAATGTCTGCCCAAGTCAATGAAGAGGCCTTAGTTGTAGATCCACTCAATAATCTATTTTGGCGGTTCGATATGCGTCGGTTGACCGCCGAAGAGATTCGGGATTCGATTCTATCAGCTTCCGGTAATTTGAACAGGAAACTAGGTGGACCAAGTGTCTTTCCTGAATTGCCAGAAGAGGTTTTAGCCACTTCTTCTCAACCCACGCGCGTTTGGGGAAAGTCTCCACCAGAAGAAGCCAATCGACGTAGTGTTTATGTCAAAGTTAAGCGGTCTTTATTAGTTCCGATCCTCAACCAATTTGACATGGCTAATACAGATTCTACTTGTGCCGTCCGATTTATGACGATGGTTCCTACTCAGTCGTTAACAATGTTGAATGGTAAGTTTATTAACCAGCAAGCAATTGTCTTCGCCGAACGAATTCGCCAGCAAGGTGGATCGGACTTAAGCGATCAAATTCAGTTTGGGTTGTGCTTGGTCTTATCTCGTCAACCTAGTACTGAAGAAATCGCATGGGCAACTGAGTTTGTTGAAACGCTGATCAAAAAAGAACAAGTGGATCAAAAGATTGCATTAGCCCGATTCGCACTGTTAGCACTTAACCTCAATGAATTTATTTTCCTTGACTAATTTCAACTGATTTCCATGGAACATAAAAATGACAGATCTAAAAAAACAAAATGGCAAAGAAATCGGCCGAAATTTTTGTGGTCGTACCCGACGTGAATTTCTCCATACACTAGGTGGCGGCTTCACTTCACTCGCACTGACGGGTCTGCTCTCTTGGGATGGGTTTTTTAGTAATCAGGCGGTTGCCGCCGATGACGTTATTAGTTACATTAACCCGCTTACTCCTAAGAATTCGCATTTTACACCGAAAGCAAAAAGGGTCATTTTTCTCTTTATGTATGGAGGTCCTAGTCATATAGACACTTTTGACTACAAACCTAAAATGTATGGTCTGGACGGAAAAACTGTCCAGGTCAAGACTAGCGGTCGTGGCGGCAAAAAGAATGAAGGGCGCATTGTTGAGCCTAAGTGGAAGTTCAAACAATATGGAGAATCCGGCCAATGGGTATCTGATCTATTCCCACATATTGCTACTTGTGTTGATGACATTGCCTTTATTAAGTCAATGACTGCTGATTCCCCTCGACATGGATCAGCCATGTTGATGATGAATTCCGGTCATGTTTTGAGTGGTCGCCCATCGTTAGGATCGTGGGTGAACTATGGACTCGGCAGTGTCAATCAGAATTTACCAGGTTACGTTGTAATGCTGGACGAAACAGGTGGTCCAATCAGTGGAGCCAAGAATTGGACCAGTGGCTATATGCCGGCTGCTTATCAAGGTACAGTTTTCAGATCTGTGGGAACCCCAATTTGGGACCTAAACCCTGTTGATAACATGAACCATAAACAACAGCGTCATCTCCTNGATACATTACACAAGTTTAATTCTGGGCACTTAGCCGAACGAGTGGATAATAGTGCTTTGTCCGCTCGGATTGCTAACTATGAGCTGGCTTTTAAAATGCAATCCACGGCGCCAGAGGCTGTCAATTTGGATCAAGAACCAGATTACATGAAAGAACTCTACGGATTAGATCAAGAACGAACCGTGAATTTTGGTCGAAAATGCTTATTAGCGAGGAGGCTCGCCGAACGGGGCGTTCGATTCATCCAAGTATATTCTGGCGGTCATCACGGTGATAGTAACTGGGATGCTCACGGCGATTTGGTTGTTAACCACGAACGTCATTGCGGTAATACTGATAAACCGATTGCTGGTTTATTGAAAGATCTCAAACAACGTGGAATGCTGGACGATACNCTAGTGATCTGGGGNGGTGAGTTTGGACGCCAACCCACTGCTGAATATGCTGAAGGAACAGGGCGAGATCACAATGCTCTTGGTTTCACCATGTGGATGGCTGGTGGCGGTATCAAAAGTGGTATCAGTGTAGGAGAAACGGATGAACTTGGGAGTGCTGCTGTCAAAGACCCCTTCCATGTTAAACACCTTCATGCCACAGTTCTGCACCAACTCGGTTTGAATCCCAATGCGTTGACTTACTTCCACGGTGGGTTGGATCAAAAACTGGTTGGTCCCGAAGGGGCAGAACCGATTCACCAGATCATTACCTAGCTAAACAAAAAAGAAAAAATGGGAATCTCACTTAACGGTCATGTCGCCCTCGTCACCGGTAGCAGCAAAGGGTTAGGTCGACAAATCGCAATGTGCTTAGGGAAAGCNGGTGCCAAAGTAGTNATGAATTANTACAANAACACGCCTGNTGCTGAAGCCGCTTTCNCCGATTTTGAAGCCGCAGAATGNAAGGGNATCCTGATTCAGGCCGACGTAACCGATGCCNGTCAGATCCAACAGATGGTAGANTTGACAGAGGANAAACTGGGTNTCATTGATATTGTTGTCGCAAANGCAACNCCTCTNCAACCNCANAAGCCGATTCAAGATTACGATTGGGACTGCTACCAGTTGATGATCGACTTTTTCATCAAGAGTCCGTTTCTGCTGACCCAATCTACTTTATCGCAGATGAAAGCGAAAAAATGGGGACGGATTATCAATATTGGGAGCGAAGTTTTTCAGTGTGGAATTGGTAACTTCAGTGCTTATGTGGCAGCTAAAGGTGGTCAAATAGGTTGGACTCGGAGTATGGCAACAGAACTCGCCCCTTTCGGAATTACAGTTAATATCATTGCGCCAGGCTGGATTCCTAGCGAACGACACCAAAATGATCCCCAATCGGTCAAAGAAGCGTATTTGGCGACGGTGCCTATGCAGCGGTGGGGCATCCCCGACGATGTTGCCAATGCAGCACTGTATTTTGCAAGTGAAGAATCCGCTTTCGTGACTGGACAAACATTGTGCGTCAATGGTGGATTGACACCGTGGTAATTTGACTGCCAAAAAGAAGTTTTTTTATGATCCACACCATTTTTTATCTAATCTTTCTATCCTAGGCACACACCTGCGGTCATTCCTGACAGAAACATCTAGAAAACCGAGAAACGTGAAAAACACTCCCCCTTTAACCAAGTAAAAAAGTTCTACAACAGTTACATTGCGGTGTTTTTTTACAGTCGCTGGGGCCTTCAATATTGATGGTTGGCAGCTAGGGGATCTGCGTTTGATTAATCAGGTAGCTGATTCTGTTCTTCAGTTTGATTTATTTCAATTCTATTGCCCTCTGACAATAGTCCAGCTTCATATGCCTTCATCACTTGGAGTGCGAACTCCAATGAACCTTGTTCCACCGGATTTTCCCTCAAGATCCGCTCACAAAAGTACCACATCTCATGAAAGAATCCCTGCGTAAAAAGCGCCTTATTCTCTAGTGTGGCAAAGCTGTTTTGCGGCTCCCACACCACGGCACCGCTATTAACACCTTCAGGAATATAGTCGGTGGTTATTCCATATTGCGATGGAATACCTCGTTGAAGCACTACACGCAAACAGTTGTCAATGGTCATGTGACAACCATCACCGAAGAAACTATAATGCTCAGTTGGTTGACCATGCCGTCCGCCATCAGCAAGGTGGAAATTACCGATCACACCGGAAGTAAATTCTAGTACACACACACCGCCACCGCGTTGCCCGCGATGGGTGGTTACGGCTGCAACCTTGCCGCCAACTGCCAGTAGCAATGAGAGCGGATGACAGCCATTCTGTAACCAATTGGTATGGATTCGTTCTTGAAGAATTTTCGCCCCGTTACTTGGGATAGTCATTGGATAAACCGCTAATATGGATCGCAAAGAACCATAATCCCCTGTTGAAAAAATCTCGATCACTTTTTGTGCCGATGGCATAAAGGCTTTCTTAAAACCAACCACTACCACTTGACTTTTTCGCCGGCGAATCATTTCCTCGACTTCGGATGCACGCATTCCAGGTGGTTTCTCTAACCAGACGTGCAACCCAGCATCAAGGGCTTCACACGTTAATTGTGGATGGACACGCGGTGGGACACAAAGAAAAACAGCGTCAAGTTCCTCTTTTTCATACATCTGGGTTGTATTCTCGTAACATCTCTTCACGCCGTATTGGTCGGCAGTCACGCGAGCACGGTCCATNTCAAGATCACAGATCGCTTTCAATGTAACAGGAAGGAAATTCATGGTTGGCAAAATATTGCGGTAAGCATGTGAGCCTACGCCAACGATTCCAATATTCAGTNTGTTTTCAAATTCTCTTTGGTAACTCATAAATTTAATTGCNGTGATCTGCTGATTCTGNNGNAGGNCATNCAAAGGTAAAATGTTGNTGTGCCGGATAAATTTCGTTTGNTACNATAACTCAAGGNGAAATTGATGCCTCTTCNGTNGGTATAGGGAACTGAAGGTATCCTCNTCTTTCATATCCAAGCNTCGTATCCTTTGAATGACATATGTTGACCAGCAACATATTTGGGNATTGGTCGGTAATCGTTGACACCAGCTGCNTCATCTCCCNGAAGCAGAAAGGCGCACGGCCAACTATCAGCTGTAATTCGGGTTGTAACAGGCATATACTGGATAGAACCGCCACGTCGCCACTGNCTACTGGTATTCGCTTTAGATCCNTGCAACATTAACGGATGGTGCACGGAAACNTCACCGGGANTGAGCTGCACATCTACAGCTTGNCGCTCNTNAACCACGGCTGGATCGACTTCTGAATTGAGTAGATTGACTGTGTCCGTTTGTGACCGGTGGTCTANCGGNCCTAACCGATGGGAGCCGGGAATAACTCGAACNCATCCATTNTCGCAAGTCGATTGCGAAACAGCAAACCAAACGGTNATNACCTCCATTGGTTCTAACCCCCAGTAGTTAGCNTCNTGATGCCAAGAGACTGCNTGTCCGTCTCGGGGTGGTTTAGCGATATAGTCAGCGGCAAAAAAAGCGATGTTTGGTCCNATCAGNGTACTGGCCACATCTAATAGACGTTGATCGCTGATGAAGCGTANCCAGAAAGGGTCCTCAGCTATCAACCAGTGTCCCAATCTTTCGGGACGTAGATCNGGNTGATGTTCTATCAACCAATCGATATGCCGATCCAGTTCACTAACCAAATCAGTGTCCAGTACATCACGAACGATGACAAAACCATCACGGTCATAGGTTTCTTTGATTTCAGTGAGATTGCTTAAGCTGAATTCATTCATCATAGTCCTCTTAATTATTTTAGGTTGAGATATCTCCACCTACCCTTTAACACGGTTTTGTGGTGGTAACGGGGCACCAGCCAGTGGCNCATTAACAATGATCCGCGCGTCTTTTCCANCTATATCCATAGCTTGNTTCAGCGCATCATCAAAGCACCTTGTAGCGTATGCAAAACCGTAAGAATAAGCCTGCATTTCTTCCATTTCGGTTACAATCATTGTCCTGCCACGTTCAATCGCCCGGCGATGGCTCCAGGACATACAGGTGCTTCGTGGCTCACCTTCTCGACGGGACAGAATTTGTGCTAGACGTGGGATTGGCAGTTGCATTAGGCGGAGGCGAGCCAACGTGTCAAGATGATGAGCATCCCCACTCGTTATTGTAGTACCAGTGTTTTCTAGCCAAGCATCAGTTGAGTCGAGGGTCTGTTGCAATGCGCGTGATTCTGACCATTCCAAAAGATCTGGTTGCTCATGAGCAGAGCAAACTAAAATAGTTATGCCGTCCCCGTGTGTGGCTTGTTCAGCCATCTCAATGCTCATATACAGACACCCAAGATTAGGGCTGGCACCTATACCCATAATATAGATATCCGCCGGTTGGATGGGTGTCATTGTGTGTTCTTGGCAATATTCTACTGCCATCGGCCATTCAACACGATGATAACCGGCAAAAACCGTGTTTGCAGTGAAGTCAATTTTCATCTTGAATCCGGCTAAATCGCCCGCATTTTGAACATCTTCTCGTTGGGGATTGCCTGGTCCCCAACCGCAGATGGGGCGATCCATCAAAATATAGGTGTGGTTATGACGAATCGTGTCACGTCCAGCCACCCCCGGCAGAATAATGCCAGCGCCACCATGCCAGCCAAAGAGCGAAGGAGCGCATCCACCAACACCAAGCACATAATCTGCTTCCGCTACTACTTTGTTGACCCAAACTGGTGTCCCCATGGAGGTTGTACCAACAAAAACCAAGTCCTCCTCCCGGTGTGGATGGTGTTCCACATATTTTACCCGATGCAACCACCCATGGCCGAAACGTTGTTTTGCGCCGCCATGTCCATGCATCCCTGGTGCATGGACAACTGTAATTTGTTTGTCCGGCACACCCGCCTCGTTGAACTGAGAAAGCAGATAAGGTCCAATATTGTGTGGTGGTCCCATCTTATCTGCCATTGTGTCAGTGACCAATAATACCACCTGAGAAGTGGATCGTACCGCGTCCTTGATTGGTGGACAACCCAATGGCTTTTCAAGGGCTTTCTGCACCAATTCCAGTGGTTGTCCTAGAGTTGGCAAATCCCTTGAAGTAATAACTGAGTCGATGTTTTTATTGGGTATACTAAGAGAANGGGAACCGTTGGTCCAAGAAGTTTGGAACGTTTTCATATCCTCAACTTTAATTGAATGAAATCAGGTAATATGGTCCTTCGGTTCGCAGGCATTATTGAAGGGGGGTGGTACGTTTCCAACTGCCATCATCTAGCTGTTGATAAAAAGTGTGACTCGGTACCTGGTTGGGCGTCACCGTTAGCCACATCACCAGAGGATCATCAAAAGATCGAAGCTTGTGTTTCCGTTCGGCTAGCGTCACCACGACGTCACCAGGTCTAACGTGCACAACCTCTCCTTCCTCGTCGACTTCTCCGTGACCTTCAAGAAAAAAGAAGACTTCGTCTGCACCATCATGGCTGTGGTAGTCACATTCAGTGTTAGCTGGAAACGTCAGCATGCCACCACGAATCTTCTGTGATTCAGGAAATCGTTCTCCTTTTTCTGTACCGAGCATCACTACCGAAGCAGTTCGGTCCGATCGACTTTTCTCACCGGATATTTCGTTTGGCGCGAGCGCCCAGACAAAAGTCAACTTTTGTTTGCCCGTATTGGTCAACGCATAGGGTGTGGATGCCGGAATGTATGCCTGCATCGGTGCATCAAATGGCTCAATTTGTTGACCGTTGCTGGCAGTAATTTCACCACTTCCTTCTAGGAAAAGATATACCTTATCAGCCGTTGCATGACAGGATTTTTGAAATTCTTGGTTTGGCAATAACATATCCATGGCACACTTGACAGTCGACAAATCAGCAATGACTGTACCGGGTTCAGGTTTGAGACACTCCATAATTTTTCCCTCTTGATCACAATTCCTAGGGGGGCATCTTAGCACAAAGTATCATCAATATCCATATCAAAGCTTCGACCTTGGCAAAACCACACTTTGGTATTGAAAGGACTTTATCTTTACAAGAAGATAGATTTCACATAGAATCTCATTGACAAGAAGGATCTATCGAGACTTGAGTTATAGATTAGAGGAAGAAGAAAATAATGGCGACCAATACGATTTCGTCAATTGAGACACCTTGTGTATTATTAGACAAATCAAGACTGCAAGATAATATTCATCGCATTCAGAAAATTGCTGACGCTCAGCATGTAAATGTTCGTCCGCATATCAAAACTCACAAGTGCCTTGAAATCCTTCAATTGCAGGATGAAGTGGGAGCTGTGGGGATCACNACTTCAAAAACGGATGAAGCATTAACATTTATCAATAACGGGGTTCAATCTGTTACAGTCGCTTATCCTTTAGTCGTTGANTCAAAGTTAGATCGTCTTATAGCGACTTCTAGTTNTCGCCAAGTTGACCTTCGGTTGACACTTGACAGTCCCTACGGCTTGGAGATGATTACCCGAGTAGCGAAAAGGCATGGAAAAAAGATCAACATCTTCTTAAAAATCGATGTTGGTTTGCATCGTTGCGGGGTGGCAGAAGATGATCCGCTTGTCTTNGAACTGGTTAAAGCAATCCAAGAAGAATCTTGNTTAAATTTTGNNGGTTTGTTGTCTCATGCNGGNCATGCATATGGTGCGGCAANTTCCGATCAAGTTCGACAGATTGCCCGAGACGAATATCAAATTTTGAATCGTGTGCNAGAGAAACTTGAAAAAAACCAGATTGAAGTCAAAGAAATCTCCGTTGGATCAACACCGACAATTNTAGTNANTGAAAACTATGATGGTATCACAGAGATTCGACCAGGNAATTATGTTTTTATGGATCGTACCCCTTTGCGTCTCGGCTTGATTCAACATCAACATATAGCCCTAAGCGTCTTAGCAACGGTGGTNAGCATTAANCCAGAATATTTTATCATTGATGCNGGATCCAAGGTCTTGAGCTCAGATCAAGGTGCACATGGCATTGCNGGTATGGAAGGGTATGGACTTGCCTACCCGGTTGACCNGTTCGANGATCTCAGCNATGAAATGACAGTNCTCAAACTCTCAGAAGAACANGGTTTTGTCGCTCGGCGAAATTTTGATCTGCCAATAGGCTCCATGATTCGTATCAACCCCAATCATTCATGCGCAGTTGCAAATTTGGCAGATTTTTATACCATTGTTAATGACGATCAAATGATTGATAGATGGNAAATTATCGCACGGGGAAAGGTGNACTAANAGTGNNTTNCTGAGAGATTNAATTTACTTTTGGGTTCAGTTGATATGGGAGGACAAAAATGGCATTTCGGGTTGGCATTATTGGCTGCGGTCGAATGGCAGATACGATCGAAGATGAGCAGATCTCTAAAAGAAAGACACATTGGTATCGTGGAGGGTTAGTTCTTCCTTATTCCCATGCAGCAGGTTACGCTACCGTTAAAGAAACAGAGGTAGTTGCCGCTTGCGACATTCGTCAAGAACGTTTGAACGAATTCGCTCAACGCTGGAATGTTTCGGCTTGCTACACTAACTATCGCCAAATGATAGAAGAGCAACGTCTTGACATCGTGAGCGTGACTACCCGTCCGGAGCAGCACGCTGAACAGATGATTTTTGCCTCCAATCAGGGAATCAAAGGTGTTTATGCGGAGAAACCTCTTTGTATGACACTTGAAGAGACAGACGCTATCTGTCAGGCTTTTGAGCGCAACGGCACACACTTGGAGTACGGCCCTATTTACCGTCACTGGGCTATCTATGAGCAGGCACGTACCATTGCGGAAAGTGGTGAACTGGGGAAAATCAAGTCAGTCCTGGCCTTTGAAGGTAAAGCGCTTGAAGGACACTTTATCGATTTACTATTGTACCTGCTCGGTGACCCAGAGCCAGTATCTATACAGGGAATGATTTCAGATCTAAGGCCACTGGGTGAGGATGAGACCAAATTCACGGATACCCCGCTGTTGTCAGCACAAATTAAATTCGATAATGACACAACGGCATATGTTGCCCAGACTGGTGTGGGTAGAGAGGTCGAATTAGTTTGTAGTGATGGAACTGTTCGCGTCTGCAATGACGGGGAAGCCTTGCAGGTACGTCGCCGAGACACTGTATCAGGTGCTTTTGATATCGTGCCGGTTGAGCCGAGNCAGCAGTGGAGCGGTACGGTGCATAAAATAGAAGATCTGGTGCAGGCAATCCAAACTGGAAAGCCCGGGAGGAGCAACCTGAGGGTTACGATGATCAGCCAAGAAATAGGGTTCAGTCTTTACGAATCCCATCTAAAAGGTGGAATAAAAGTTGATCCCCCTGTCCCACGTCGAGGTCTTTGGATTTCCAGTTGGTAAATATCAAGANACTATCACCTAGTAAGCAGCAGATTTAAAGTCAATCCCAAAATGGGAGTTAGGNCCTTAGTCAATACGTGGTGCGNGCAAACTTGGACATGGTGTACTCTGGTGTTTTTTNNACAAGGAACATAGGAAATTTGACGTCACCATGCGGGCTATTAACCAACTGGTTTCGAAACTTANGATTGGTGTATCGCTTAATTCGAGATGACGCGCGTGAGATTTCCATAGCGNCATTCAATCGTCTTGTACTTGGTAATTTCTTATTCAGGAGATTAAAATGCGTTCTCTGAAAGTTTTGCTGTTACCTTTAAAAAGGCACTTTCAACCCTGGTGCGATGATGTAATCCAAGCTATAGGAGATAATAGCCATCAATTATCAGTTTTTGATCCTTCAAAGCCAATTTCAACTCAATTTGATGGTATTGATGTGGTTATTGATCATGGCGGAAGTGTTGGCACACGACGGATGATGGATGTATCCACTAGCGCTAGATTGTGGCAAATTTTGGGTACAGGCTTTGATCATTTCGACTTGGAATACATTCGAGGTTTGAAGATTCCGGTGGCCAACTGTCCTGGACAATTCAGCAGTGCGGCCCTGGCTGAAAGTGCGATGATGTTTATACTGATGCTTGCTCGCCGATATCGAAAATCAGCTGACAATTTTGCGTCTGGTGTTTTATATCAACCGCTTGGCTCTGAATTAGCCAANCAAAGTTTGGGGATTATTGGCTTGGGTGCCAGTGGACAAGAATTGGCACGTCGCGCCAAAGCGTTTGGAATGAAGATACTGGTTATTGATGTTCGAGTTATAGAACCGCAAATTCTGGCCGAACTTCAGCCGGACTTCATGGGATCTCCCTCGGATATAGACCAGATAATAAGTGAAGTTGACTTTCTATCGNTGCACTTGCACTTGAACTCGGAAACCCGTCATATCATTGATGCACGCCGCATAGCGTTGATGAAACCAACAGCTTACTTGATTAACGTTGCGCGTGGCGGACTGGTGGATGAACAAGCATTGTACCAAGCACTGGTCAATGNTAAACTTGGAGGTTCNGGTTTGGACGTCTTTACTGAAGAACCACCTAACCCTCAAGCGCCAGTTTTCCAACTGCCAAACGTGGTGGTGACACCCCACGTCGCCGGAGCCACATACCAGACATCTCGTCAACGGGCAGCATGTGCTGCTCAGAACGTGGATCGCATCGCTCAGGAACTGGAACCCTTCTATAGAATAGATAAAAAATAAATATTTGGGGCAACTGAACTATGATAGAATTGGCATAGCAATCTTTGTCAGCAATAAAGTGAAATCTTTGACCCGGAAGATCGCAATTTGGATGAGGCAACGGATTTGGTAATCCGAAGCGATCCACAGCACTTAGACTGGTGGTTATCCCTGGTCGGTTGAGTCGTCAGATAGCCAGATTTGAGTTGTTTATATTTACACTTATCTGGATGGTTATCGTGGAATTGAAGGAAGAATCATTGAAGAGGTCTGGAAAGTACTTCGATTACCCGATAGAAATGAGGTGTTGAGTTCTTTTAACCGATATTATTATTATCATAACCAAAGGTAGGAGATAAATGGAAATTAGACCGAATCNAGTCAAACAGAAGCTCGCCACTGGTGAGATTGCTTACGTAGTCAGCGGGTTCACTCACCCTGACGATATCGATGCTTTCGGACCTGTCGGATTTGATGGAATATGGTTGGAAGGAGAACATGGGCCTGTCGACGCCGCCGAACTTGGCAATCTCACCCGCGCCTGCGATATTTGGGGCATGACCTCAGTTGTTCGTGTTAACCGTAATGACCAGGGACTGATTTACCGAACGCTTGATCGTGGNGCTCAGGGANTTGTTGTTCCACACGTCAATACTAAAGAAGAAGCCCAAAANNTGGTTGANGGNGGTAAATTCGCCCCGATCGGTTGCCGGGGGATGTTCACCAGCCGTCAAGGATATGGNGTATCAAACTATTTNGATNTCGCCAANAANGAAACACTTTTGATAGNGTTAATTGAAGATATCGTCGCTGTAGGTCACTTAGATCAGATTCTGACGGTCGATCATATTGATGTATTCTTCGTTGCTCCCTCGGATCTAGCCACTTCAATGGGACACATTGGCAACCTCCAACATCCTGAAGTTCAAAAAACCATTGATGAGACGCTGGCTCGCATTCAAGATGCCGGGCGTATCCCCGGGACGCTTGCTAACAATGAAAACGTAGCCAGATATGTTGAAGCCGGTGTTCGATTCCTGTTAACAGGAACTGGAGCTTGGCTGGCTACGGGCGCAGGTGAATTCATCAACCGTGCCGAGGATGGAAACCGATCTAAATAATGTAGCGCAATTTGGCATGCAGTTTTTAATTCGATACTGACTGAGTCTTCTGCAGATGAATCAGGCAGCAATCATCTAACGAAAATATCAACACACCTTAGCTTAGGCATNCACCAATGTGCNCCNTATACTNGCTCAATCAGAGACNGGANTTTTNTGCGCCCGCNGATGTAAGTTCTGCCATTCCTTAGACCCGTCATTNAACCAAAGTTCTAAACGNGTACCTTCTGCTTGAGCAGGNCCATNATCCACGTTGAAGTTGCNCAACCCCTGNNCTGCCATGTGTAAGCGTTTACCANTCGGATAAACAANCGTATGAATAATTTCTGGTTTGGGATGAATATAATGTTCATCCTTTTGCTGAAATTCTCTGAGTGTTTCCGNNGGGANGCGATACTTTTCAACTGCTTCTTCACTTANCACAACCCCCAATCCGGGAGCATCNGGCACTTTGTGGGAACCANCTGTCACCNCTATTGGCTNCTGCAACAGATGATGACTGTAGAGATTGATACAGGTAATTGCCGGCCAACTAGCATGGGTAAGAACAGCACCAAGATGTGCAGCCCAAGTTGTCGTTAAACCGTTTCCTACCAACTGCAACCAGAAAGGCATGTCAGCCTCNGCACTTAGCAANCCCTGTCTCATAACGGTGGATTTNCCTCCTCCAATCACATATCCGTCACAGACCTGATCGNTGATGCTAGTTAGGTAAGCCGGGGATCCAAAATGCATGGCGATTGGCCGATCAATAGCTCGCCGAATCTGTTGGTTACCTGNNATGTCTCCTTGTGGTATCGGGGTTTCAAACATGGCGACATTATCGTACTGTGTTAANTTCGACATCACCGGGATAGCTGTTTCAGCATCTCGAAAGGATCCGTTTGGNTCTAGATCGAGTTTAAANTCTGTTGGGACNACCTTGGCAATCGTNTCGACCTGATTGACAATATCCCACCANGGTCTCGGTTTGTTTTTAAAACTAGTGTAACCGTNTTNNACTGCGTCTTCAGCTTCTGCNGCCCAATTTTCAGGAGAAGCGTCAATCGACCACCAAGAAATCGGAGGATNATCGCGAACCTTGGCACCAAGTAACTCGTAAACAGGAACTTCCAAGATTTTACCAACCACATCAAANAGNGCCATCTGCAGTCCCGCGCCCAAAGAATCATCGTTCATCAATTCTGCCGGACTGGATCCTAAAACCNGGTTGACGCTCTCGTCAGTCACTCGGCCATAGGTATAGTGGATAACGGTTTCTCCCCAACCCATGTGTCCGGTGTCAGTCNTCACNCGNCACAGTTCTAGAATCGACCAATTGTATACGGTGGATACGCTTTGNGTNGTAATTTCNTGCTGNCGTGGNGTAAATGGAACATCAACAACAATACGTTCAATATCAGTTACTTTCANCAAAATCTCCTTTTNACTAAGAAATGAATGTCAGTCTCGATTCCAAGGGAAAACGAAAGTTGGTTGATTGGCATAGCGCTTCATTTTGGCGACAATGCGGCTTCCCGATCCAGGGGCTAGCCGAACATTAAAATGGGAACTATTGANTGACAATATCTGACTGTCAGTGGTGACGTCCANAACCTGNTGTTCTGCGTACGCACCTCCNTGNACCACAACAGTACGAGACTTAANNGGATTAATGTTAACCAATNTAAGAGTAACCTCATCATCCGTCATTTTCTCAACGAGTGCGGCAACATCTTCCGGAATTCCTGCCCGCCGATTGTCCGGATCAAAGTAACGNACNCGGCAATGTANTGGCTCACCATGGCGAGGTTGGNTTCCACCAAGCATCAATTCGACCAACGTTCGAACCGTAGCNGGGTTAAANGGCATNGGATCATCTGAGAGNCGGGTGTCCAGAGTAGTAGAATCGTTGTGCATCCCTTCTATTCTCTGACGAACAGCACCGAAATCTCGTTGTAATGCGTCTATGGGATAGTTTGGNTTTTGACCTTCCAGAAAACTNAGCCATCCATCNATGGNTAGATACTTCAAATCANCCNGTCTCATGGACCAGTAATANACATCTAAAGCTCCATGGNTATAGGGGCTCGGTNTGTAACTATACCATCCNTGATCCCCATGCATATGCGGATACATGACTTGATCGTCTATCGTCTTCCGATTACTATTAATCTTATCCAGCATATTACGCCAGACATTGACGTAGGATTGATNNCCGGTAACAAGTAAAGCGTTTCCAAANCCNGCNATACCTCGATGGACTGCATTTCGGTCAGCTAATTTTCCTGTCTGAGGAACANCTACGGTGAAAGCCCAACCATANCAACCNCCGTACCATTTGCCTTGACANTCTCCGCCAATCGTACCATCTAAACCAANGTTGGAAGGGATAATTCCACCGTTGNTGTNGGTTCGTTCTACCCAAGCATCNACATATTCCAAGAGCCATTCTCTATACTTCGATGCGCCGGTTAGCATGTAGGCGTTAGTNGCCAGACTGGTTGCTGCNAGGTTGAGAGGNTGATCNCCNACGATATCAGTGTAGTCTTTGAAATGTGCNAGCATTTCATCGAAATTTCGCTCNCCATGTTTAGGANCGAAACGTCCACCAACCTCNATNGGATCTCCTGCCCAATCGAGAGCNNTGGCTTTTCGTAACAGTGGCCCTCGACTGCCGTTGAACATGCTGCGGATTATTTTATGTTCTGGATCNTAGTTATNAGCTTGANTATCTTCATTCATGTAGAAACCAGCGTAGCGCTTTACTCTTCTCTGGAAATTTGGATCATCGGGATCAGATAAACCTTGTAGGTTGAACACGGTCAATCCCTCAGCATTATGAAACCAATCAAACATGACTGGGAATTCCTTGTAATACATTCCATCACGAGCAATAGGNACTTCAACTGTCTTGGCCTCAGTATATTGGCGTAAATGTCCTTCCCAAGCTTTCTTATACATATGNAGGATCGTGTCTGACGCACCCAACATATGCAAAATAGGCCATCCAGTTAGGTTCTCAATGGCATCATCTGGCCCATCGTTCCCTCCCCAACGCGGTAGGCANAACAAATAGCCNCGTTCGTCAAAGTATCGATTGAAGAACTCTTGACAAGCCAAAGTTTGAACTCGAATCAGTTCCCTTTCCAACAACGCCCAAGACGGAGGTAGTNTTGGNGTATCGATCAATAAGGTTTTNCCGTTTACTGGCGATTTCTTCATTATCAATTTCCTAATTGGTCTTTACTAACTGGTACTAAATNACATTNAGCGTAGGTNATCGATTATAACAGAGTCNATTTNAAGAATCTATCATGGANTCATNTTAGATTTTGAAAGTGANTGAACACNACTGTAAACCATCAAGAAACATGGTATAGAAATAGGTTGCCAATCAAGNTNAGNTATGTTATTTTCGAGNTTAGGGNAGTACCGCAAACGCGTACCTGTGAGAACTCGATGAAAATTGTCGTTATCGATACCGAAACAANACGCTGGTCAGAGGAAGTTCCAGGTANGTGGGNCAATGTCGANNNTTTTGGCTTAACTATACTTGTCATTGGCATACCAAATAACGATTCTCTAGAGTTCCAGGTTTGTTCTCCCAATTATGCTGACCANCTAAGCCGCTTACAGCTNCAATTTTCAGATCGCNAAACAATTGAAACAACGCTNAACGAAGCCGAACGGATTGTTTCGTTTAATGCTGANAATTTTGATTTCCAAATTTTAGAAAGCGCNCAATTCGATGTACAACNGTGGAAANGGAAATCGTTTGATATCCTTACACAGTTCACACAAANANCGGGNCATAGGATTAACCTGGAAAATCTAGCAAAAACNCAATTTGGAAGCTCCAAAACNTTTATTACTGCAAAACAAGCCGTTGAATTTTGGCGTGCGGGACTTGAACTGATGAGGGGNTGGTCAGGAAAAAATNCCGACAAACAATNCAGTGACACCTTCTGTCNTAACGTCGCAAAACATCTTTTTCAAGAAGTAGTTGAATACTGCAAACAGGATGTAAGNTTGACTTATCAGCTATATCAGCACATTTTGGAAAATCAGAGTCTNAGTTATACTGACCGACGGTCAGATACAAAAAAGAAGATAGAACTAGTTGTATAACTNCCACTACCATCCATGGTNAGAGAAGAAAATTAGGATGTGCNCNCTCTTTTTCCCTTGTAAAGTTTCAATCTGNCCTTTGACGAAATGAGCTGATAACAGTCCTTTAGAGATTCAGCGGTGATTTTGTCAGCATCGCCCCAAATCAGTATATAATCNACCTTTTCAGCATACCNGCAGATATCAATCTCCCTAGCTTTCCAATGGACGGCCTGTACCCACTCTTTCTGGTCAATTGGNGGCTGAAAATCATCCTTAAAGTTAATNGGGAAATAGTCGAACTGANCTTCNTAGTTNCCNAGATTGATACCACCATTATTGAGACAATAATAGTTAGCAGCGTTGACGAAGATCCCAATNCTGAATGCTTTTCCATTACCNTTGAAAAAGAAGGGCAGTACAATTTTCTTCTTTCCNATTGATTGGGTTAACGCTGTAAATTCACGGAGTTCAGTATTCAAAACACGGNATTGGTAAGTAATGTAACCCGTATTCACTAATGAAATCAATACAATGATCAAANTAAACATGCGTTTCCATGCACGGCTATTTCCTTCCCGAAACCNAGCTAACAGCAAAATCGAAGCAAGGATGGCAACTCGNTCATTCANCCAACCACCTGGCCCCACCGAGCGTGGNAGTATCAGGTATAAACCGAAAAGCACCAAAAAGAGAAGCAAGAANCTNTCAAGGGATGTNAACNGATCAGTCGAACTTTTAGATCCTATAATTTTNTCCTGCCATAGNGTATGTACCAACAGGTAAATTAAGACGGCAAACACGATGTAGGCAACAATAGACTGATTTTTNCCAAGCGAAATTAATATGTCCATCGACAGGAATTTTNCCANTAATTCNGGCACACGAGAAAGACTGAATTTTGGGGCACCACCAGATAACAGATCCGAAGATGGTAAATAGATAAGCANTAGAATACTNGCNGGTAGCAAGATACAAATATTGATAATTGCCNGTTNCAACNGTTTACGAAAATGAATTATAGCTAGAANACCTATAGAAAAAAGTAGAAACATGTAAGAAATTAAATGGGCAAAGTAGGTGGTGATGATCATGGTATTTAACAACACGATGCTACGAATATGAGTTTCTTCTTTATGTTTCCACCAATAACCGATGGAAAAGAAAAACAGNGGCACACTAAAGGCAAAGTTGTAAAACCCCATTAGGAACAGATAGTTATAAATGAAGGGGAAAACGATCAAACTAATTCTCTCTCTGCCANGTTCAATCGCGTTCAGAAAATAAAGTATTGCTATTGGAAAGAAAATAACGTAGGCACTAAGAAAAACCTTTTCCGCTATTATAGGAGAAAAAANACCCATCAAAACGGCAAGGGCAAAATGGGATAGCCAATTGGGGAAGAGATGCCAATTAATATTGTAAAACATCTGNAACCCATATTCTGGATTCCAGTACTCTCGTAGNACTTGTGAGTTNTAGATATGGCTNGGGCCATCCTGCGTAGGGAAATAAGNAAACAACCAGATAGGTAAGAGGTGAACNAGGATCAAGAATATCTGAAGTTTCTTGAAGTTAAGAATCTGATTGTCCAAAACCNCAATCCATTTGGGTCTATCCACTGGTTTTCACCTTAACTCGTTGANCCTGTCATCAATTACACNTTANGTGTCGTCCACTGCAACACGTGTTCTNCGNCCTATAGCCATACGNTTGATCAATTCATCAAATGTTACGCCAATTAGAATNACAAAACCAATTACCGTGAACTCCGATTCGGTTGGCACATTGAGAAAAAATACGGAATTTTTAATGACTTCAACCATAGCTGTNCCAAAGATGACACCGCTAATAGCNCCTTCGCCGCCTCGTAGGCTACAACCGCCAAGAACCGCACCGGCAATCGCGTATAATTCNTAAAAATTTCCGAATGTCGAAGGCTGAACAGAATTTTGATCTAGAGCAAAGAGNATACCACCAAAACCGGCCAGAACCGAACAGATAACATAAGCGCCGATGANCATGGCATCGGTGTTAATTCCACTGAACCGCGCAGCATCNCGATTTCGGCCNANGGCCAATAAATATCGACCATATACAGTCTTGTTTAGGAATACAGCAGCCACAATGCCAAANCCGATAAGAATGATGAATGGCATCGGAATTTTATCAAACAATCGGTATTTAACCAATAACCGTANCCCNCCAAATNCATTGCCAAANCCCTGGTTAATTTCTCCGGTAATGTNTCTNGCTATCCCTCGGTAAATAAAGAGTCCACAGAGNGTTACAATAAAAGGTTGCAATCTCAGTTTNGTGATNAGAAANCCATGGATTAATCCAATGNCTAAGNCACACACAAACACCAAAATAAATCCGATGACAACAGGAACACCTTCTCTAACAAGCAATAGCGGAAACAGTGACCCTGTCAGGCCAACAAGTGAACCAATGGATAGNTCTATGCCGCCAGTGATAATNACAAAACAGGCACCGATGGNTAAAATGCCGTATAAACCTGTCCATCGCGCCATATTGATCATGTTTCCNACCTTCATAAAANGCGGTTCAATAATACCGGTGATGAGAAAAANAGCTGTCAATAAAAGGAAAATTCCCAGTGTTTTCTTCANTGTTTTCCTGTTGCCAATTGCATAATTGCTTCCTCGNTAAGNTCTTCTCGTTGGAGTTCTCCNGTCAACTTGCCTTNATNCATAACTAATACACGGTCAGATATGCGCAAAATTTCTTCTAGATCGCTTGATATCGTTAAAATAGCAACCTCTTGAGAAACCATCTTCTCAATCAATTGATAAATTTCGCTTTTTGANATNACATCAACCCCACGTGTGGGTTCATCNAGCANCAGGACTTGTGGTGAAAGTGAGAGCCATTTAGCTAGTACAACCTTTTGTTGGTTGCCNCCGGAGAGNATCCCNACGTTGTTGAAAATATTGGTTNTTCTAACATTGAGATCCTCGACCATTTGCTTTGTAACACGTTCGACTTTTTTTTTACGTATAAATTTTGCCCATTGATAGCAATTTAACGAGGGAAGCGTAATGTTGTCGCAAACGTTAGATTCAACAATTAATCCATGGATGCGGCGGTCTTCGGGAACCATGGCAACGCCTGCCTCGATCGCCTGACGAGGTGTACTCAGATCTACTTTTTTACTGTCAACTTTGATTGTACCAGATATGATTTCTCTGATACCAAAAATAGCCTCAGCCAGTTCTGTTCGGCCTGCGCCAACCAAACCAAACATGCCAACAACTTCACCTGAGTGAACAGTGAAATTGATCGGGGCCGTGGTAAGTTCTGGAATTACGAGGTCACAGACTTCCAGCATAGGTTTATGGGTTTGTTGAACCTGTCTTTGTTGATACTGTGTCAATTCTCTGCCCACCATCAGGGATACCATCCGGTTGTGAGTAATTTCTTCGCGTGCTAATTCTCCACTGTTCTTGCCATCACGCAAGACAAGCACACGATCAGCGATCTGACTGACTTCCGCTAAGCGATGAGAAATATAAACGATGCAGACACCACTGGATTTCAGAGTTCTGATTAATTCAAATAGGCGGTTAGTTTCATGCTGGGTCAAGCTGCTCGTTGGTTCGTCCATGATGATCAACCGAGCCTTTTGCGATAATGCTTTTCCAATTTCAACCATCTGTTGCTGACCGATTGAGAGGTTCTCCACCAATGTGTTAGGTGAAAGATCAAGCGAAAGTTGGGAAAGTATCTCCTTGGTCTGAGTTGCGATCTGTTGAGAATCGATAAAATTGAAAGGCTTAAATTTGCGCGGCTCTCGGCCCAGATAGATATTAGCGGAGACGGTAAGATTGTTAGCTAGATTAAGTTCTTGGTGAATAAAAGCAATACCGAGATCAGTTGCCCGAGCAACAGAAGGGATGGTAACTACTTCTCCGTCAACACAGACTTCACCAGCATCAGGTTGATGCACACCAGCAATGATTCGCATTAGCGTACTTTTGCCGGCACCATTTTCACCAATAATCGCTATGACTTCACTCGCATGGAATGTTATATCAACAGCGTTAACGGCATGGACACCGGGAAACCTCTTATGGATTTTTCTGGCTTCTAGTAGTGGAGATGTCACCTTAATTAGAAGATTTTTTGGCTTCTTCGCCTAGTTGCTGAAGTGTCTTCAAATGTGCCCAAAATTCCTCTACATTATTCTTTTTAATCACCTTGGTTGGAATATCCAACTGTTTGTTCTCTGGAATCATCGAAGTATCGCCTCCAACCAGTGCTTTGAGATACTTCACCGATTGATAACCAAATTCATAAGGTTGTTGAACAACAGTACCATGTACATATCCATCTTTGATACCTTGTAACGTCAACTCATCTTCGTCAAAGGATATTAATCCGACTTTGCCTTCCATACCGACGTCCTTCAATGCCTCAAGGCATTGTGGCACGTTGTAGGCCCATAAACCGACCATAGCGTCAATATCAGGATACTTCTTTAACGTGTTTTCAGCATTTTTCTTGGCTGTGGCTCGATCTCCTTGATCTGTTCTAGTATCAAGAATGATGTATTTCCCAGCCATTATAGCCGTACCTGGTAACCCAGATGGCTTTGCTGCTGAGGCAGAGCCACCCTCTTTCAATTCGTCTATGACTCCTTCCCGACGTTGTTGGGCATTGAGGACATCCATCTTGCCAACGTAGATCATGATCTGGCCTCCATCTGGAAGAACTTCTTTGATCAATTGGCCAACTTGACGTCCGCCAGAGTAATTGTTGGTACCAAGATAAAACAGACGGTTACTGTCAGGTGCGTCGCTATCGTGACAAACTAACTTGACCTTTGCTGCCACCTCGTTCAAGATTTCAGTCTGATTCTTTGGATCTAAAGGACTGACAGCGATTCCTTTGATGGTATCCTGCTGAATTAGCGTCTCCAAAATCCGGTTCTGTTCAGCAGACGAACCATCAAATGGGATTTTAAAATCACATTTGACGTTAAATTCCTGTTCTGCTGTATAGCAACCTGCTCGAGCGTAACTCCAAAATGGATCTGGCAAATTGACCACAAATGCAAGGTGCAACTCATTATCCTGGTTTTGTTCGGTGGATGCTTTCTTCGTTGATTGGTCCGCACACCCACTAACCAAAATTGTGATCAACAAGAATGAGTATAATAAACATACTGCTTTTCTGTACATGAAGAACTCCTTTTTCGTAAGTTGATTTAGGTTAGAATTTTGGTGATCACATCTCCATAAACGTCAGTTAAACGTATATCGCGACCACTGAATCGATAAGTAAGTTGCTTATGGTCAATCCCCAACAGATGGAGAACCGTGGCATGCAAGTCATGGACCGTAACCACATTCTTGACAGCTTTATAACCGTAATCATCTGTGGCACCATAGACGGTTCCACCTTTGATGCCTGCACCAGCAAGCCACATTGAAAAACCAAACGGATTATGATCACGTCCATCCTTGCCTTGTGAAAATGGAGTACG
>PBXZ01000064.1:0-51077 GCA_002729415.1 Candidatus Poribacteria bacterium
TCTGAAAAAAACGCTCAAATTAGGACAATCCACAATTACTTGGAACAGGTACACGAACTATTGGAATCAAGGGAGATGCGTGTGACTGCACTGAACCAAGAATTAGCTGAAGCACATCATAGGATTGAAGAATTTAGCCACCGATCATTTTGGAAACGGTTCACTGATTTATTCATACTTTTACCATCAACCTAAAATTTAAGGAGACCAAAACCATGAGACACAAGACAAGAAAAAAGTTACTAGATACAATCAGAGAAGCGTTAGTAAGCATACAGATTATTAATCAAAAACTAAACGGTTTTTTAATTTTAAACCCCAAACTGGCAGATTAAATATTCAACTCAGAAAAAACGCTTCTGTGCTCCTGTAATAACAGGTAGAACAAACCAGGAAAACTCGCTCTTTATCAAAATGATTGCACTCAGTCTAAGTCAAATCTCCCTCAGTAGACCATGACTACTTCCCTCTCCAATTAACCTGAAACATCAAGTGCTTTCTCAGTAACAACCTGATACAGAAACTACCTCAATATTGAAAAATCCAGTTCATATACTTATAATAGAGTAGGCTCCCATCTGATGTTACACATTCTTAAGTTTTTCAAAAGACCTAAATACTAACCGTTAGTTAGTCATTTATCCGGTTAATCCACAGAAAGAAGGAAACCAATGAATTTTATCATCGTATCGAAACCCATTGATTACATAATGACAGTAATAAAAAGCGCTAGCATCTGGTTAATTTTGCTATTGATATTAATGGCTGATTCTACATCAGCATGGTGGACGGGCGGTCATGTTATCCTATCAAAGGCAGCCGTACGCGTTCTACCTGATGAAATCCCCAACTTTTTCAAAAGCTCAGGTCTTATGATCGCCCACTGCTCTGCAGATCCTGATCTTGCAAACAACCGGAATGTCCCCCATCTTCGTAGCACACAACACCCTAACCACTATTTGGACCTAGAATTACTCAAGGATAATAATTTGCCTGAAACTCGTTATGCATTAATAAACCTTTGTAATCAGCTCAAACTAGCCCCGGAAAAGGTCGGATTCTTACCCTATGAAATTATTGAAGCCACTGAACGGTTAGCACTCTCTTTTGCAGAACATAGAAAGTACCCACAGAACTCATACATTCAACAAAAATGCTTGGTCTACGCTGGGTTACTTGGCCACTACAGTGAGGATGTTTGCCAGCCCCTTCATGTCACATTGCACCATAATGGGCGTGTCAATGCAAATGGAGAGGTAATAGCCCACAAGGGGATACATTACAAAGTTGATGCAATTATCGAACATGTGGGCTTCACCTCTGAACAACTAACAAAAGGTTTGCAAATTCAGGCTCTGGATGACCTGAGAAAAGACGTTTTAACGGTTGTTCTCACTAAGCATTCCGAGGTAACAAGGCTTTACGAGTTAGCAGATCAATTTCCATCCGAAAATGAGGCAGAACCAACTCTATCCCCGGAAGTAGCTGATTTTGTCAAACACATGGCCGTTTCCGCCACCCAATTTACCGCACAACTTTATTTAACCGCTTGGCAAATGTCTAAGGACATAACGTTTCCTGGTTGGTACGGTACGAGTTTCGACCGAAACAAGTACGACAGTGAATAAACTTTACTATCTAACATAAATAATCGACCAACCTAACTAGGATGCAATAAATTTGAAAGAGGTAGGAATGTCTAGTGCAACAGTAATGTTGTCCGGCGGACAAGATTCTACAACCTGTTTATACTGGGCCTTAGCAAAATTTAACCATGTGGAAGCAATTGGTTTTGATTACGGTCAAAAGCACCTGATTGAGCTGGAAGCAGCACAGCAAATTTGCCATAACCTGCGTGTCAGTTATACCATCATTGACCTAAAAGGTGTTTTCGCCAATTCCTCACTGGTTGACTCTCAGCAGGACGTTTCTGCACAACATACTATTAACCCAAACCTACCATCTTCTTTTACCGCTGGACGTAACGCTGTTTTTCTGAGTGTCACAGCTGGCTTAACTTATAATAAGAACATCAATAACATCGTGACGGGCGTTTGCCAAACCGACTACTCCGGCTACCCTGACTGTCGTCAAATTTTTATCGAGTCTATGGAGAAATCACTGAATTTAGCATTGGACTCAGAAATCAAGATCCATACACCGTTGATGTATTTAACCAAAGCCGAAACCTGGAAGCTAGCCAAAGATCTTGGTTGCCTTGAAATTATCATTAACCAAACACATACTGATTACAATGGCAACCGTGTTGATTTTAATGAATGGGGATATGGCGCTTTGGATAATCCTGCCAGCCAACTTCGAGCACAAGGATACAAAGAAGCAAAAGCTAAAGGGTGGATATAATCCAACAACCCAGATTCCTACAACTTTTTCGATTCGGGAATCGGAATTAGTTGGATTTCAAAAAGTTTGGGCCATAATTTTCCGGTAACGAAGAGTCTTTTCTTCGTCTTATCGTAGGCAATACCATTCAGAACATCGACTGGCAGATGATAATTTTTGAGCCTCAGCAATCCAGTTAAATCTATCCAACCCACAACCTGTCCAATTTGAGGATCAATTTTAGCAATCCGGTTACTCTGCCAAACGTTAGCGTAGATTTGCCCTTCAACATATTCCAGTTCATTCAAATATTTTACCGGTCCATGATTGTCATAAATCTTGACCTGTCTCACTATCTCAAACGTTTCTGGATTTAGAAAGTAAAGTGTTGATGTTCCATCACTCATAATCAATTGTTTGCCATCATGAGTAATTCCCCATCCTTCGGTTGAATAGTTAAATTCTCGTAACATCTCAAAATTATCTTTTCTATAAACAAAACCAATGTTGGATTTCCAAGTAAGTTGAATAATTTTATCCTGATAGACTGTTATTCCTTCACCAAAGAAATGATCTGGCAGTCGGTGAAGTTGCAAAATTGCGCCGGTTTCTAGAGCCACACGTCGGAGCGAAGACTGAGCACGCAGTCCCGTTCCTTCGTACAAGAAACCACCTTCAAACACCAGTCCCTGAGTAAAACCTCGGTGATCATGAACATAAGTATTAACGATCTTATAGGTATAGGCAGGCACTGATTTCAAGGCAGAGGAAGCAACATCAACCGCAGTTGGAACCTTACTGCAGTCGGTGAAAGAAGAAACAAACATAACCAATAATAACAAACTGATAATAGCTAACGATTTAAAAGAAAATCCCACATACGTTTGCCAATTGCGGGTCAAAGACTTCAAAGATAATTACCCCTAATCCAAGAAATTTTGGACAATTCACCTAACATCAAGATTCAAGTAATGAATCCAAATGATAATAAGGAGATAGCGTAGTCAGACGCTCATCTTCGATCGCACCACCAACAGTAAAGTGATATAAGGACTGGTAGGTACTATCCGATAATCCTAACATATCATGAACTGGATCATCAAAGAAACAGCCAATCCCAGTAGAGCGGATACCATGAGCTTCTGCCTCTAGATAGAGAACTTGGCCTATCTGTCCTGTTTCCCAAAACAGGTGACGATATAAATAAGGAGAATCCTGAATTGTGTCCTTAAATCGGGCAATCATCCCTAAAGAAAAAGCACCATCTCCAGCAATATCCTGCTGACAACTAACCAACACGGCTTCACGCCGACAATCAACTTCCTTTAAGAGAAATAATGGAAATGTATTATCTAACGGCTTCCAAAGAAAATTAGACTTACATAAAGCCCTAAGCTCAGATAAGTCTCTATGGTTACGAACAAAAAAGTAAACCCCAGGCACCATACCATCAACCCGATGAACAAATAGCACCAAATGTACATTCGGCTCCCCCAATTCAACGTTGAAAGGCGAATGATGACATCTAGGAATGGTCTTATCCAACATACAGAAGAATTGATCTATAGATACAGAGGTAATACCATCCATATCCACGGCACTCCGTCGTTGCTGAATAATTTGTGTGGCAGATAGGTCCGGAAGTGAATCAGGAAATCGAAACGAACTTGCTTCATACGTAAAAGTGTTAGACAGTGTCTCTGGTTTTTTTACACTTTCGCTAACCTCATCTATCAGATGCCATTCCATATGTTGTTTACTCAGCTGGTTAGGTATACCTCGGAATTCAAGTTCAGCCACAGTTTGAACAATTGAATCAGGGATGNCTCGNGGAATATTGTNACGAAAATCAGTAACGTCCACGAAACAAACCAGATCGGTATGTTCCTNCTCATTAGGNAACCATTCTATCTGATGAAATCCTAATAAATCTGATATTTGTTGATCAGACAATGCATTTAGATAAATTGATCTCCATCCCTGCAGATTAGCAGANAAACTGAGACATGCCAAAGCATGCCCAACATCGTGATTACAGTAGCGAAATGCACGCTCACCATATTTCCATGACTCCCGCCAAAAGATACTGGTTAANCNAATTAAAAAGCCTTGAGTCCCAAAGTGAGCATCCAGATCCTGCCATATAGTCAATGGTGTTTGTGCTCTTAACTCCAAACAATGATCATAAGAAACATAATGATAGACCCCCGCATCAACACCATCAATTAAGGGTGNCACCAAGTAGGCTTCCGTCGGATGCAAATTNCCNCTNGANGGGTTGATACGTAATGGCCAAGAACTTTGGCCNGTAGANTTCCAAGCTGATAACCCTAACGACAACCCNAGAAAATCGCCTAAACTTTTCAGATTGAAAGGNCGACATTCTTTTCGGAATTGATATAACTGACTGTAAGGAATAGAGGAGTTCTCGGNAGCCTNGGGTAAACGAACCCTTTTTGTTCCCTCATAAAAACGAAAAGGATTCGGCTGATTTTCCCAGTCCAGATAGNCTAAGGACCNAGCAAAACGATTAAAATTATGCTTGGTTGCTTGATGATAATCAAACATCACTTGCGCATGCTTTTCATCCATCATCATACCTACTAAAAGTAATTTTTCTGAGCAACAATTAATAAAAATTGATCTGACAANTCNNGGAAAGTATTAAAGGATTCATCAACCAAATCACAGTTACTTTCTCTNGAACTTGTAACGTTTGATCAGACGAATATTATAACCTAAATAAGAAAAANTTGAATGATCTAGATACNTGAAAAAAATTCTGCTTTGAACCAACAGTTCTTCTAAGTTTAAGACAAAATATTTATCTCGTTAATCATAGACACCAAACTAATACCACGAAAAAGCTTTGGCGTTGACAGTACAAACAGTTCGTGATAAGCTGGNTTGGNTAATGATATTCGTTGAGAAACCATCGAAGNAGAAAAGCATACNAAGCTATGGTCCTCATTGATAACAACCCCCTCATTAGTTCACCACGACCTACACATATTTATTGAGTGCTCTTTGGACAAAGTTGACAAACGCATAAGAAATGCTGACTCAAAAAATTAGNGAGGTGGTTTTGCATAGAGACTATTCCTCCACCACCAGAATTCATCTATCCGATCAGATGCAAAACGTAACNGTTGGAGACGAATTCAAGCGTGTAATAGACATACATATCATTTTTGGATGGGAGTTAATTGTTAATGAAACCAGATGTAATTCAACTAACCAAAGACATCGTGTCAATCAGCTCTGTCAGTCATCAAAGCAACACAATAGTTTGTGATCTTCTAGAAGAAACGTTAAAAAAGTGTGAGTTTGAGGTCGAGCGCCTACAATTTATTGATCAAAAAGGCGAGGCTAAAATCAGTTTAGTCGCAAAAAAAGGGGAAGGGAAAGATGGTTTCGGGCTGTTCTCCCATTCAGATACGGTACCCGGCGACGAATGGGCTTGGGATGCGTTCTCGCCTGCAATTGAAGACGATCGTCTTATTGGCCGAGGTAGTTGTGATATGAAAGGACCTTTAGCAGCTACGATTGTTGCCGGTGCATCAGTCAACTCGTCCCAACTGAAAAAACCGCTTTTTATCATTATCACTGCTGACGAAGAAATTTCTGGCATGGGNGCCCGTCAAGTGACCGAGGAATCAGTTATTTTCAATTCTTGTCGGCCTGCGCATGGTGTGATTGCTGAACCTACCCAGTTAACCCCCGTATATGCTCATAAGGGTGGAGCGAGGATTGTCGTTACTGCCTATGGCAAATCCGCGCACACCAGCACCGACCAGGGAATTTCAGCCAATTTCCTGATTGCACCCTTCTTAGCTGAGATGGTCGAAGTAGCCAAACTATGNAAGACCGATGAGTCATTCATGAATCACGAATTCGATCCACCAACTAACGGATTTAACATGATCCTAGACGATGGTGGTTGCAAACCTAACGTTACAGCCGCTAAAACCGTATGCACCCTTGGTTTCCGACCCATGCCAGANGATAGAAGCCAAGACATAATNGACATGGTAACTGAAAAAGCAAAAAAGTATGATTTTGAAGTNACATCAAATCAGGGACAACCATTCTATATATCACCTGAAACTAAAATTGTTCAAACTGGACTTAAAGCAACAGGGATATCTAAACCAGGTACAGTACCGTTCGGAACTGATGCCTTTTCATTTCAAGATTCTTTGGAATTGGTAATCCTTGGCCCCGGCAACATCGAGCAAGCACACACAGTTGGCGAGTACATTGAAATCAATCAACTGTTTGAAGCAGTTAAAGTATACAAAAAAATGATCGAAATGTTGTGTATACAATAAATAACATTTAGGGAGATCAACCAAATGCAAGCTTGGATGCGTATTGGTCAGCCACTTGAACCAGTAATGAGTGACTATAAACGCATTTTCGATGCTTGGGAAGATGGTGGCGTTCGCGGTTTCGTCTTTGGACGNACGCTATTTTCGGATTCGCAAGGCCAATTCACTATTCCTGCCTTCGCCTCGAACCCACAAGTNTATCGTGACCGTGGACTAGTTCCCAACGATCGTCAAGTNCAAACCGATCCAACTAAGGAAAAATNGCTCCATACCATGNTGGATGATGCAAAAAAACGGGGTTGGACAATTTTCATTTTTGCTCCCGGGAGCGGAGCNACAGGAGCNAAATCGCTGTCATTAGAAGAAGATCCNTATGCGGCAATATCCACTGCGTCCATTTGGGCTGAAGTGTTCAACGCATTTCCACAAGTAGATGGCGGCATTATGGACGGGTGGACAGAATCAGCCTATGAACTCATCAAGCACCATGGTAACGCTGTTTTCGGCGACATCCCCGATGCCACTAAAAAAGCAGCATCTGTCAGAGGTTATAATCCCAACAAGTTGGAAAGAGGAATGCAGCATCTTCGTCAGCGGTTCCAAAGTTTNACATCCTCTCAAGTCCAATACTACGGTTCTCACGGCGTATTATCCGAAATGAACCTGTTTGACATTAATGAAAACGCTATCTATTGGCTTCGATGGAGGCGAGAANACAGCATCAAAACGGGCGAAGCATTTCGAAGNGAACTAGANAAACTCCCCNATCAAATCCTANTAGGCAATGGTCCACGGTCAGCGGTCTTTTCCGGTATGACCGCACTTGACTTTTCCGCTTGGGATAAGATCGTAGATATTTTACTGGTTAAACATTACTTTTGGCATCGGGGTTTTGACGGTATGTATGGAACCGTGGCTAGATGGGTATCGCAAGTTCATGAATGGAATCCCGGCTTGACCGAGCGGGAATGCTTCACAATTGTAAAAGCTTGGTTGGGCATTGATCTCCCAGAGGTAAAATCTTTATCCGATATGGATCTTGGGTTCCCACCAGCTTTCTTTGATAAAACGGTTAGACTGGAAACTAAGCGAGCACTAGCAGCTGTAAGCCATCCGGAAAAGGTGGTCCCTTGGATAGATACTGGTCGAATGCCGCATGGTGGTGATCCTATGACGTCTGGTGACCTATCCAGGATTCTAAAATCCTCTGAAGACGCTGGACTTAAGCGGTTTTTGTTTCATAATCATGCACATCTAACGTCAGCAGAATGGTGTATAATTTCCCAATTGTGCGGTAAGATGTGGGACGAAGACCCAAACGGATATTGGCCCCCTGCCACCCCCAAACCGTCAAGCTACTAGTTTTCTTGATGAAGTTGCTGGATAATTTTATGAGTATATTAAAACTTCCCGTTCGCTGGTATAGCAACACCACAGAATATAATACCCTCGAGATAGAAGTTGGTCAGACTGCTTTCATGATTGTAGATAGCGATTGCGGTAGTAGCAACACATATGTGGAAAAGGGAATTGCACCCGCACTAGCTACTGCTCGCAAGGTCAAGATGCATGTTATCTTCATTCACAACGACTTCTCGCTGGTTGATGAACCCGGTAGCATTAAACGAGAAATCCATGGAACTCGCTGGGGAACTTCCAAGGCCAAAGATCATCCCCCACCATCGAGAAGACCTCATCAACCCAATTACCCTCCGTCTATTCAACCGTTACCGCATGAACCAGATTTCCCTAAACGGGAATGGTCCGGTTTTCATCAAACTCATGTTGATTATCATCTGCGATGTTATAACGTCAAAACCTTAATTGCTGTTGGTTTTAGCCAGAGAGCATGTTTGTATCAAACGCTAGCAGGTGCAGTGGAACATAACTATCGAGTTATCATGCTACGAGACTGCACCCATTCTGCCGAGTACCCAGACACAGTGGACGAGACTCTACCCGAGAAAGGCTGGTTACGGAAAATTATGCTGCGAAATTTTGAACATATTATTGGTTATACATCCTCTTCGGCTGAATTCATCGCTTCTTGCCAATCAATTTTAGAATGATCTGCACAATACAACACATTAAAGTAGAGAAAGTTTTTTGACTCGAATTACTAGTTACTTCAAAAAAAATTTCATTAATTTATTGTTACTTGTAGGGGCAGTCCTTTTAACTCTACTGCTAATTGAAGTTGGGTACTCAATCTATCAACTCATTCGCCCTTCAAAAGCCTATTTCAGAATTGATCAGAAAACGCAAGAACGATACTTGATTCCAGGGATTGTCAGAAAAAAAAAGTTCATAAAAAATGGCACGGAGATAACAATAAAAATCAATTCCCTAGGTTGGCGTGACAGGGAAATTTCTTTAGAAAAACAGGAAGATACGTTTCGGATTGTCGCTCTTGGAGACTCAATTACTTTTGGATGGGGTGTAGAATTAAATGAAACTTACATCAAACAGCTTGAGACCATTCTTAAGAAACGAGACTCACACAAGAACTATGAAGTCATCAACATCAGTATTGAAGATCTAGGATTACAGGAAGAATTAAAACTCCTAAAACAAGTTGGTCTAAATTTCCAACCAGATCTGGTCCTTCTAGGTTTTTACCTCAATGATGCTCGACCTATTGGAGGATTTTCCAATGAATCGAAACCGACATGGTTTCATCGCCGGTATACACTTCGCCAAATTGTTAACTTGACACCTTTAACAAAAGCTATTGCCAAAAAAGCATTAATTAAATTTGGTGTCATGAAGCCAAATTCTTCAAGCCGTTTTCGCTGGATCAATACATTCACAAAACGAGAATGGGTAACAGATCAAAATCAAATGAAGCAACTTATCAAGTCCGCTAACCTAGATTGGGGGGTGGCTTGGAAATCAGAATCATGGACAGCAATTGATCAATATATTCAAGAGATGCAGGAAGTAACACAATTAGCTGGTTGTCCTTTAGCAGTTGTCTGTTTTCCAGTTAGTGTTCAAGTGGAATCAGATTTTACATTTTTGGATGAGCCACAGCAACATCTATCCAAAATCTGTCGTAGTAGATCCATCCCATTTCTCAATCTACTACCGAGTTTTCGTCACTGGAACACAATGGTTGAAGAATCGCTGTTCTTTGATCTTTGCCATCCTACACCTTTAGCACATCAAAAGACTGCACAGGTGGTTTCAGAGTTTTTATATACAGAANGGTTATTACTTAATCCCAGATAACATTCACAAGTTCCAGATAAGGGAAAAATATGAGTTTAAGAAAAAAGGAATTAGACCAACCAAACATTCTATGGATTTCGTTAGAAGATACCAGTCCGCGATTCGGCTGTTATGGAGATCAAATTGCGCGGACACCAAATATTGACCGTCTAGCATGTGAGGGTAGGAGGTATCCAAACGCATTTTCAACCGCTGGAGTTTGCGCCCCTAGTCGATCAGCAATCATTACTGGCATGTATCAAACCTCCATCGGCACACACCACATGCGAACAGCACACACCAATCAACACACCCCTGAGATGCCAACTCCATATTCCGCTGTTCCTCCACCACACGTCAAAACGTTTACTGAATACTTGCGAGCANCCNGATACTATTGTACAAACAATCAAAAGACGGATTATCAGTTTACGCCCCCTCTTACAGCTTGGGATGAGTGTAACAATCAGGCACATTGGCGAAATCGCTCTGGTGATTCTCCCTTCTTTTCAGTCTTTAATCCAACAGTAACTCACGAAAGCGGTATGTGGACAAATAACCGGCCTCCTGTTGATGATCCCACCGACCCGGATCAAGTTACATTACCACCGTATCTGCCAGATACGCCTAAAACACGCCAAGCTCTAGCACGCCATTATGACAACCTGACGTTGGCAGATCAGCAAGTCGGTCAGATTCTCGGAGAATTAGAAGAAGACGGACTGGTCGAAAATACAATCGTGTTTTTGTGGAGTGATCATGGAGAAGGGTTACCCCGCGGAAAACGGTGGCCTTATGATGCCGGAATTCGTATTCCGCTGATTGTTCGGTGGCCAGGAGAGTTGACGGCCGGAAGCACGTCAGAAAACCTCATAAGTTTAGTGGATCTAGGTCCTACGGTTCTTTCATTGGCTAAAATAGACTTACCTTCACATCTACATGGGCAACCCTTCCTCGGTCCAGAAGCCACCGAAAGAAAATATGTGTTCGCAACCCGGGATCGATATGACGAATCTTATGACATGGTTCGTGCCACACGGGATAAACGCTACAAATACATTCGAAATTTCTACCCTGAGAAACCTTACCTGCTTTGGATTCCTTATCGAAACCGTCACCCAGTCATGCAAGAGATGTGGCGATTGCATGCAGAAGACAAGCTGAAAGGACCAGAAAATGTTATGTTTCAACACCCACGACCAGTTGAAGAATTGTATGACCTAGAAAACGATCCTTATGAAATTGAGAACCTCGCTAAGAATACAAAACACAAATCGACACTTGAACGGTTGCGAAAAGCTCTAGATAATTGGCGTAACGATTTTGGTGACATGGGGGAAATTCCCGAAGAACAAATGGTTCGTCAATGGTGGCCTGACGGAGTACAACCCCAAACAGCTACACCAATCTTTATTCCTATTTCCAATTCAAATTTTGGTATGGATACAGCATCTGAAGATGAAACACTGACGTTTCCTGCCATAGTCCAGCTTCATTGTGCAACTCAAGGTGCTTCCATCGCTTACACTACAGAAGCAAATCAGCAAGCACAATGGCAATTATACACAGAACCATTACGCCTCCAAGAGGGTACAACAACACTAAGGACAAAAGCTATCCGCATCGGNTATAAAGAAAGTGAAGAAAGAAGTTCCACCTTTACGGTCACACACCCTAATCAAACATCANTTATCGAATGANTTNACAGATAACNACGGTAGATTTTAAAANACAACTTTAAAAATTATATGGAGAGAACACNTTTNGGATGAAAGACAAACAGAGTGTACTTTTTCTGATCGCTGATGATTGGAGCCGAATTGCNCGGTGTTATGGCAATGAGGTGATCCACACACCNAATATNGATGCTCTAGCTGAAGAAGGNATAGTTTTCGACTACGCTTTTTGTACCAGCCCATCTTGTGCAGTCAGCAGGGCCTGTATACTAACCGGNCAACACAGTCATACACATGGCCAATACGGTCATTGTCATGGGATTCATGGTTTCCGAACACATGAGTTCATGCAATCAATTCCCAAGATCCTGAAAGCTAATGGATTCGCAACCGCCTGTATTGGGAAAAAGCATGTTGAACCACCCAATGTTTATCCGTTCGACTACGAACCCAAGGTAAATGCACGCAGCCCGACTGATATGGCGGAGAAATCTCTTGAATTCCTCGACCAATATGCAGACCGACCATTCTATCTGCATGTCGGTAGCGGACATCCACATCGTGCGGGTCAAGGATATGGAAATGAAAAAATACATTCAGGCATAGTACCGGTTGGATATAAACCATCTGACATTATTGTCCCCAACTTTTTACCCGACATCCCCGCAGTACGTGAGGATTTGGCTGATTACTACGAAAGTGTGTCTCGTTGGGATCAGGTTGTTGGTGCGGTTTTGGAAGCGCTCGATCAATCCGGCCGAGCTGACGAAACACTGGTTTTTGTTACAACTGACCATGCTATGCCGTTCCCTGGTGCAAAAGCATCTAGTTTCGATAGTGGACATCATTGTCCCCTGATCATACGCAGTCCAGCTCAGCAGAAACGAGGAATTCGAAACAAAGCATTAATGAATTGGGTCGATTTTTGTCCAACGATACTTGAATGGTGTGGTACCAACCACCCAGAAGAATCAACAGTCTTATACGGAAAATCAATCCTACCCATATTGGAAGATGAATCCGACTCTCCAGGGACTGGAGAGTGGGAAGAAACGTTCTTCTCTCACTGTTTCCATGAAGTAACAAATTATTACCCGTATCGCGTTCTACGCGGTCGACGCTACAAATACGTTCGAAATCTAGCTCATCAACTCACCACACCTTTACCCAGCGATCTGTTTCGATCAATTTCTTGGACTGCCATACGTCAAGATCCAAACATTGATATGCTTGGTCAAAGACCAGGAAAAGGATTTCTCTATCAGGATCGGGAAGCACTTTTTGACATTCAAAATGATCCAGCTGAATCAACAAATCTTATTAACGATCTGCAATTAACAGATGTAATCGACGACATGCGGGAGAAAGTAATAGCCTTTCGCAAAAAAACAAAAGATCCCTGGCTGGAACAATCCTTCCAAGAAGGTGAACTTGGCGCGTAAATTATTGTGATGAAAGGACATTGAAAAAACGAATATGAGCCAACCCAATATCTTACTGATTGTAACAGACCAACAGCGTGGTGATTGCCTGGGAATAAGTGGGCATCCTGTTTTACAAACGCCTTATCTTGATGAGATTGCTGCCAGTGGCATACGATTTAGCCGCGGATATAGTGCGTGCCCAGTTTGTGTTCCAGCACGCAGAACCTTAATGACTGGTCAGAAAGCTGCTTCCCACGGTGTTTTCATGAACCATCATTCGGTCCTTGATGGACCTACGTTGGCGGATGAACTCTCGAAATCCGGGTATCAAACCCATCTTGTTGGTAAATTGCATCTTTATCCATGCCGAAAATTGTACGGTTTTAACTCAGCAGACTGGGCAGACAGCCCAACTCCGAATTTAGTCATGGATGACTACGAACGTTTTCTGATTAGTGAGCGCGTTATACAACCAAGAGCTGGATTAGCACACGGCATAAGCGTAAACGGATATGTGGCACGGCCATTCCACTTAGAAGAAAGATTCCATTTCACTAACTGGTGTGCGGACAACGCAATACGTTTTTTGGAACGGCGAGATCCTACATCACCTTTTTTCCTGAAACTTAGTTTTCATCAACCTCACCAACCGTTAACACCACCCACTTGCTACTATGAACGATATATAAATATGGACTTACCTGAACCAGCTGTAGCTGATTGGGCACGCATTTATAACCAACCTCAACGAGGATTACCAGTAAACGCCTGGCGGGTATATTTGGAACCTAATGTCCAACAGCAGATGCAAGCTGGATACTATGGTTGCATAAACCATATTGACAATCAGATTGGACGAGTTTTAGAATATGTGCCCCAAAACACAGTCATCGTTTTTGTTTCCGACCATGGTGAAATGCTAGGGGAGCACCAGTGGATTCGGAAGCGTAATGCTTTTGAGGGCTCAACACATATCCCCTTTCTAATTCATTTACCTAAAAACATGGGCATTAAACAAGAAAAAGTAATCGATAAAGCAGTGGAATTGATGGATGTCATGCCAACGTTACTTGATATTGCTGAAATTGAAATCCCAAGCAGTGTGGATGGTCAGAGCTTATTGCCGTTGATCTATGACGAAGACATACAATGGCGCAACCACATTCATGGAGAATGTGCACAAATACCAACACTTAATAGTGGGATGCAATATCTTACTGATGGTAAATCAAAATACATATGGTATCCAGGATTGGGACAGGAACAATTTTTTGATCTGGAACATGATCCCAATGAAATGAATAATCTAATCAATAACCCAGACTACACTAATGAACTTGACAACCACCGTTCAATTTTAATTAATCAACTAAAAGATCGGCCAGAAGGATTTGTTAATAATGGTACGCTAGTTAATCTTGGTAAGCCCACGTCACAAGCACTTCCTAGTTACGAATAAACCGGAACTCTATTGCTAACTTCAACTACTAAAAATGGGAATGCGGAGATACGAGTGAAAGATTCAGCAAAACAACGATTTGACTTCTGCGACATATGGCCACGCCGCGAAGCACTACAGGAAAAAACAAAACTCCCACTCTTTTCCAGTTGGTGGAGNTCCTTCATAGAATCTCAACAGACCTTAGAACTATCCAATAACCCAATAGAGCAAATCGAATCGATTGCATTTGCCTACGCAGTTAGTGATGATGAAGCATTAGGCCAAAAAGCGCTGAACTATCTTCGAAAAGAACTTCCAACATACATACCACCAGCAAGCGTTATTCACAAAGAGATGTACCCGGAAGTAGAGGCAGATTTGACCGTCGCCAGCGCATGCAAAAAGCTAGCTTACACCTATAATTTTCTCTACCCACTTCTTGAATCAACAGACAAGCAATTGATCTTCAGCCAACTCGTTGAGAAAGGTGCTGGTATCATCTACCGTGACACACTAGCAGGTGCGTGGTGGAGTAACGCTCCCAACTCTAACTGGTGCAGTCATCTCTTATCTGGTCTGGCGTTGTCGGGAATCGTGTTGATGGAAAATGATCCAGACTTGTCAGAGAAATGGATCAATGCAGCAACAAAGCCATTGAAAAAAATGCTTGACCTAGCAGGAGAAGAAGGTGCAGGTATTGAAGGCACTGGATATTGGTGTGGATGCTATCGATCTGTTCAAGAATGGACAGAAGCAGCCAGAAACATCGGTCGGGATGACTGGTATTCACATCCATTCTGGCAGCGGGCAGTTGAGTTTCCCCTATATATGTCACGGCCTGACAAATCAGGCTTAATGAACTTTGGAGATACTGGTGAAGGTTTAGGAATGAGTCATTTTTTCTATGCCATCGCCAACGCCCTAGATCATGGTTTAGCACAATGGTTTGGAAATCAAATTACAGTCAACAATTCTCCTTCCAGGTGGGATCTACTTTATTATAATCCCAACCTAGAACCAACCCCTCCCGATTACATGCCAACTGATCGATTATTCAAAAGTGTACATCTCGCCAGTTTCCGTTCAAGTTGGGAGGAAGACGCCGTCTTCTTCATTCTTAAAGGTGGCTCTAATGCTTGGTCACATTGTCACTTGGATCTGAACAGTTTTTTTATAGATGCTTATGGAGAGCGTTTGGTTGTCGATCCAGGTCCCGGTGACTATTCATCCCACTACTTTACCAGTGTTGACCCAGAGGTATCAACAGCTTGGCACAACACTCTGTTGGTCGATAATGCCGATCAGAGGCAACCACCACGATATCGAATGAGTTTCGATCTGGAAGAAGGTGGCGATGCATACTGCCGCCTAACCGATATGGCTTCCAGCTATAAGATCGGTATGATTTGTGGAGATGCCACAACTGCCTACGGCGACTATCTCGATCGATTTTTTCGCCATATCGTCTATCTTAAACCAAATCGGTTTGTCATTTACGATTCCATTCGTGCCCGAGAAGTTCGCACACAACGACATTACCAATGGCTTCTACATAGTGGGTTCCCAATTATTGATAACAACGATGGAACTCTCGAAATTCAAGGCGAGAAATCTAAATTAGTCATTCATCCAATCCTACCATTACTACACGCAATAAAATCCTTGCCAACGCGTTTGCCTAAAAATGGAAAGGCAGGGAAAGAAATTCATGCCATAAGCTTGCGACCAGAATGGCATCACCTCTGGAACATATCACCGAAAAGTTCTCCGTATCCCCAGTGGGATCCAAGATCACACGGCTTGTTATACAACAGAGACCTACAATTCATGGTGGTGTTGACAGTACTGCCTCGAAAAGAAAAGTACCAATACGAAATAAAACCAATTATTCAAAATGATCTACATGGTATAAAATTTATTCAGGATGATGAAACCGATTTGGTTTTTTTTAATCCCAATGGTCGCCGTTTTGAAGACAGTCATGTAATATCGGATGCAGAAAAAGTTGTCATCCGTCAAAAAGGGGACGAGATTCTAGATTGGAGCATCGTAAATGGGAACCAATTAATTTACGATGGAATACCTGTTAACTTTCAAACTTAAGATTATCTTGATTTAGGTGTATTGAAAATATGAGAACCAAAACTGCTGTTGTTTATGAGCATAACAAGCCTGTAGTTGTTGACAATTTAGAATTGGACGAACCCAAAGCAAAGGAAGTACTTGTTCGCATGAATGCCAGCGGAGTTTGTCATTCTGATTTGTCCGTCGTTAATGGCGCAATCCACTACAATCCACCTGTTGCGCTTGGACACGAAGGAGCTGGCGTTATCGAACAAATCGGAGAAGACGTAAACTATGTTCAAGTTGGCGATCACATTTTACTCTCCTTTGTCACCTATTGCAATCAATGCCGAATGTGTACCATGAATAAGGTCTCCTTGTGTGAAGGCTTTTCTGCTAGAATCGGTTATTTGCTTGACGACACTTGTCGACTTCATACTAGCCTGAAACAACCGGTACCACAAATGGCTCGAATCGGTACAATGTCGGAATATACTGTAGTACCTGAACAAAGCTTAATCAAAATTGATACTGCATATTCTTTAGAAAAAGCGGTATTGGTTGGATGTGGAGTTACAACAGGCATTGGGGCGGTTCTAAATACAGCTAAGGTGAAACCAGGAAGTTCGGTAGCAATTGTCGGATCCGGTGGTGTTGGCCTCAATGTTATTCAAGGTGCAGTGTTGGCATCCGCGGAGCGTATTATTGCGGTAGATCTTGTCCAGCAGAAACTTGATTTGGCGAAAGATTTTGGTGCCACAGATCTCATTAATGCATCCAAAGCAAATCCAGTTGATCAGATACAAGATTTAACAGATGGAAAAGGTGTCGACTACGCTTTCGAAGTAGTTGGTAATCCTAAAACTATCGAGCAAGCCTATGAGATGATCCGACCTGCTGGTACGGTTGTTGTGGTCGGAGTTTCTCACCATGAAGCTAAAATCAACATACCTGCTCAACAGTTAGTAAGACAAGAAAAAAGAATTATTGGATCCTTCTACGGGTCTTCAATACCACGAATAGATATGCCTAAAATACTGGAACTGTACAACCAAGGAAAAATAAGATTAGATGAATTAATCACAAAAAATTACCGACTAGATCAAATCAATCAAGCATTTGAAGATATGGAAGCAGGAAAAAACGCCAGAGGCGTTATTCTATTTGGCGAGTGAGAAAAGCTGTTAGGCTTCCTCTAGTCATAATTCGGATGTTATGCCTATAAATAACCTATTGTGTTGTGCAGGACCAAGCCTCAACTGTCATGCATCCCGATTTTGGCACCCAGAACGGCAATCTCTTTGTTGATTCCACACTACACTACTACTTTGAAGTTTAGTATACAGGAAACAAGTAATTCTCAATCTTCTAAACGTATTTGAGAACGCATCAAGTTGAAGTATACAGTCTCTCCATGACGAAGTTGTTCTAGATCAAGCCACTCGTCACTAGTATGCGCTTGAGCGATGTCTCCTGGTCCAATAACAATTGTTGGTATTCCAATATTGTTAAAAATACTTGCATTTGTGCCAAAACTAACTCCCATCGGTTCACTAGAAAGTCGCATCTCTTTTAACGTTCCTTGGACGAAAGCGATAAAAGCTTCGTTACCATTGGGATCTAGAGGTGGAAAAATTATGTCAGGTTCAGTTTGCAAAACGCTCATCTTATCATCGTTTTTGCATAATTCATTGAGCAAAATTTCGACTGTTGGGATAACAGACTGTGCTTCTTCACCAGGCACTACCCGTCTATCAATCTGTATTTCACAAGTCGCAGGAACAACATTAACCTGTGTTCCCCCACGAATAACGTTAACACTACATTGCGCTTCACCAGTTAGCGAATGGGAAGCCTCAAGAGCTGGAATATAGTGTGACTCCAAAACGCCTAATACCTTCATCATCATGCTGATCGCTGATAGTCCACGCTCAGGGGAGGAAGAATGCGCTGCAACACCTTGCGTTTGAATCCGCCAGCGAACTACTCCGTTGTGCGCAACAACTAATTTTAGTTGTGTAGGCTCACCAACTATCGCTCCAACAGGCTTCCAATCCAGTAAAGGCAAATGCTGCTCTACAAACATGCGAACCCCTGTTTTGTTGACTTCTTCATCAACTGTATAAACGATGGCAATATTATTAGGGGTGGTTGGTTCTTCAGCATAACACCTTAGCGCATGCAACATCGCCGCACCACTACCTTTGGTATCACAAGCACCACGACCATATACGCGATTATTTTCTAGATGCCCACCCAACGGATCAATCGTCATATCTTCTATACTAACTGTATCTAGATGGCTTTCAAACAATAACCAAGGTGCGTCTTGGGAAACCAGATAACTCACCAACAAGTTAAAACTTTGACCTCCAACTGGCAAGCGCTGGGTGGAAAAACCAAGAAAATTTGCTTGCGACTCAAGGAATTGGGATAGTGCCAATTCTGCATCAGGTTTACCAGAGACATTTGAGTTTACCGTATTGAATGCAATCATTGCTTGTAGCAATTCTTGACATGAATGGTATGCTTTGCTGAGCATTACGCTTCTAGAAACCCCCAACTTGTTTTTAACATCAACATTGGAAGAGTTACTAAATCAGACATCCACACCAACTTTTACCTAGCCGGAAACAATGACCTTATGAAACGAAGAAATATTATAAGGCCAAACCAATATGATTCCGTAATCCTTAGTTGGAACTTACTTACACCAGTTTAACACCAACGAATTAGTTGAAGCCTAGACGATATCCTTCTATCATCCAACATAACTTACTCAACTGAATACCTTGTGTTTCACTCATCTACAAACACGATAAGTTGGATAGTATTCAATGCTTCTATTTTCAGATAACGCCTTGTCTCCATTATTAAAAAGAGCANTAATTAATGANATTTAAAACGAATGAACTCCCCCACTAAATTAAGCAGGATGATTAATTTTCNAAGCGGCCAGCCCATTTAATACAACCGTTAATATGTTCCAAAAACCAATCCTCATGCCACAACGCATCTGGATGACCAAGTGCTGTATACATGACCCGTCCCTTTCCATACTCGTGACACCACCCAAGTGCGTAATCATGATCATCTCGATTACCTTTGGACAGATCAATAGAATCGTTATCTAACCTCATCAACACATGTGTATTATCACGGTCCCAGTTCTTGAAAGTGTAAATTTCATCGAAAACTTTAAAAGAATTTCCAAGAGAGCGGGTAGATGGATGGTTAATATCTTCGACAATCACATTAACTTCCTGCGTCCATGGATGTCCTGAGAAATAGCCTCCTATCATCTCACCATATTCTGGCCAGTCATAGCAAGTATCAGTCGCATTATGAATACCTAAAAAACCTTTTCCCCCTTTTACAAAGTCAAGGAGTGCTCGTTTTTGTTCAACATCGAAATCCAAATTACCTGTAGTAGCAAAAATAAGCATATCAAGTTTCTCTAAACTTTCCACAGTAATNTTTTGACACAGATGAGTTGTATTGACCGACCAATTATTCTTTTGGGCTAAAGATTTAATAGCAACTTCAGCATCTGGTAAGTAGCTATGTTCGAAACCTGCTGAATGNCGTAACATTAAGATGTTCATTTGACTTCCCCTATATTATTAAATTATAGNTTNTGTGAATATTCACAAAAGGCCGCGGGCAATTATATCAACACNCATACTATAATAAACNGATGATTTCTCGAATACTAAATTNTTTATGAACTAGACAATTTATTATCACAACTTAAAAAAACTTTCNGACCCACNACTTAACANTTTATTAACAATATAAGTCCCANAAGCANCGANCACAATCACTATCACTCCCAGACAAGCACCAGGCCCCCGTCCAGTTGCGCTTTGCATATAAAGGTATATTCCATAGGAAAGAGGTGCTAGTTCTTTCGTCGGGACCAACATCATGGTTGAACTTAACTCAACAGATGACGTAATGAAAGATATGACTCCCCCAGCAACTACCCCTTTGAGCATCAANGGAAACGTAATCTTCACAAAGGTACGTCGACGGTTAGCACCCAAATTTAAGGCAGCTTCTTCAAGAGACTCATGGATNTGTTGCATCGAAGCGTAGCAAGATCTGAGTGTATAGGGTAACCGTCGGGTAGCATAGGCAATTACCAAAATTATCCACGTTTCAGTAAGNGGTTTNTTGAGAATCGGAAAATCTACCGCGTGGAACATACGCAAGTAACCAGTAGCGAGAACAACTCCGGGAATCGCAAGCGGCAAGGTAGCTATCAAATCTAAGATCCCTTTACCTATTATTTTACCTCGAATCAGCAAAAAAGCGATGAACGCTCCTAAGATCACATCAATTCCTGCGGCCAGAAACGAGAAGATCAGCGTATTCCAAACCATATATGGTGTTTCAATAAAAATCTCGGCATAATGGGACAATGTATAACTTTTAGGTAAGAGAGAAAAACTCCAAAATTTAGCGAACGAAAGGATTATGATCCCGATGTGTGGAGATAAACTCATTANAAGAATAACAGTGCAAAATCCTACTACCAACCATAGTTTCANACTACCGATCGATTTGGATATAGATACACCAGTTGCACCACGCTGGAGTGTTGCATATTCAGATAACCTCAGGTAACGCATCATACTCCACAAAGAGACTAACGATAATGCGACGAGGATTACCGAGATGACATACCCAGCTTTGTCTTCAACTCCAATATTCGTAATACGGATATATGCTTGAGGGGCGAGCATATTCGTATAATTGAGCAAAAGCGGCGTGCCNAGATCATCAATGCTTTTGATAAAAACCAGCAAAGCTCCAGCAATATATCCTGGCATCATCAAAGGAAGTGTAATCTTCTGAAGCAACCGAAACCCATGAGCACCNAGATTNTGNCCTGCTTCTTCAAGTGAAAGATCTATACTGGCCAACGAGGCGGACGCATTCANNAAAATAAANGGGAAATAGTGAAGTGTTTGAACNATAATAATCCCAATTAATCCATCCATGAACGGAATAGTAAAATCAAACCAACTTCGGAAAAGCAGGTTGACGANACCATTTCTTCCAAGTATCAATTGCATCGCAATAGCACCCACAAATGGTGGCATGACTAATGGCAGGATACCCAGAGTCTGGATCATAACTTTCCCCTTGAAGTCATACCGTACCGAGAAGAAAGCCAAGGGNAGAGCAATCAGACTACTGAAAATAACAACCATCACTCCAACAAAAAGNCTATTCAANAATGCTTCTCGAAACAATGCTCTCTGGAAAAAGTTNAAGAAATGAAATAAAGTAATGAAACCNTCCTGAGTAAATGCAACGTACAACACNTGTAAGATAGGGNATAAGATGAACGTTGAAAGGAGTCCAGCGAGAATCAAAAAGAAAAGAAATTGACTAAAGTCAACTTTGCTGCACTGACTCAGAATGGAGCGTATCATTTTACTTTTTTGGCCAATTCCTTCGCCAGTCTATAATTCTTCTTAGCAATGGCGTCCCATGCAGTTTCAGCTTGAATTTGCACCTTGTCTGCTTCTTTGGCAAAATGCTGGTTATATTCAAAATCATTTGCCTCTACTTCTAAAACCGGCACCCGTGTAACCAACGCCTTAGCTTCAGCAATCAATTTTCTCAGAACGGCAACGTCCTGATTTCTAGATTCTTTCTTTTCAATCCGTTTCTCAGCCTTATGAATTTCAGACCATGCCGATTTCAAACCTCTAAGCCGAAAAGTGATAAGCTGGTCAAAAAGTGAATTGATCAAACCATAGCGTTGCTGTGATAACTGGACATCAAACTTAGTCGCAGNTTTTTTCATTTCAAAAGGATTCGGAAACCCTNGAGGGGCATCNCGATATAGCTCTGGTATAACTGGAAGCCGGCTAATTTTCGAATCAAAGAGTAGCCTCTGTCCTTCNTNACCAAGAAAAAAGTTAATGAATTCCNGAGCATTCTCCTTGTNGGGAGCGCCGTTGATCAATCCTATGCTCGCAGGAACAATCGGCGTGATTGAAGGATAAACAAACTCGACNGGTAAGCCACTTGCCTCCGCCGACAAACCGAAAAAGTCTATAACCACACCAATTCCAAACTCACCATTAATTANACCTTGNGGAACGCCNAAACTACGCTCAGTAATAACNGACATATTCCCGCACATTGAGAAGAGAATTTCCCACCCNTTNTCCCAACCATACCCCTGTAGAATCGCCTCCACAGTCAAATGTGTTGTGCCACTCCGTGANGGAGCACTCATTGCCAAATGTCCATGATAGGCAGNAGCAGTCAGATCNGGCCATTCCTTTGGAGGATCTAGATGATACGCTTCAAGATAGTCTTTATTCCACATAATTCCATAACCACTTAATGCTCCGCCAAAGTATTGCCGGTCAGGATCGTGAATTGGATAAGTCCCTATTTTCTCAGGAATTAATTCGCCGATTTCATCAGGCAATTCATATGTTTCTAAGAGTCCTTCTTCCTTTAAAACAGCAAAAGCGTCAACCGCACTGGCCCAAATTAAATCTGAATTCGGCCTCTTGGCAGTCTCACGAATATACGCAACCGCAGCTGAAGTCTTCTTTGATCTAACAACAACATCAATTTGTGGATGTTTGGTTTCAAAGGCTCGTTTATANGTTTCAAACAAGTCTTTTGGAAAAGAAGTGATTATGATGAGTTTATTTTCTGCTGATACCACCACTGACAGAAATAGAAATAATGTACCTAAAACAATCTTTCGTTTCATCATGTTCCCTTTGCTAATCTGTTTTCTTTATCAACATAATTCATGTGTACTACCAAACCACTTTCCTTGTACTTAACCGAAATATGAAATCCAATTCTGCCTGCATATCAAAATCAACTAAATAGTATAGTTATACGCATCCATTCAACACCAGCAGCCAAAATTGCCTGGATGGAATTCGATTTTAGATAATCGGCCTCTTTTCAGACAGTTGAAACCGTTCCTGACCATTAATGAGGAATACGCATATATCTCANATGAATTTCGCTCCATTGATCAGACAACAAATTAGCATCAATGCTATCAAGACGAAAGCTCATTGACACAAATTACTTNGTATAAAGAGCCACATTCAAGACAAACGGTCTCCTACTACAGTTAAATCACAATTCNTTTCATAACTTGATGTTAATATCTTCTCAATTATTTGATCTACAGAATCAAATTCTGAAACGTCAAGCCAGTTGATTCGCGAATCTTTTCGAAACCAAGTCAATTGCCGCTTGGCATAATTTCGCGTACGCTGCTTAATTTGACTAATCGCCTGAACAAAATCCAAGCGCTGGTCCAAGTAATCAATGATTTCTTTGTACCCNTAGCTCTGCATAGCTGGATAAGCTCGAAGATTTTTTTTTGTATCAGAATTATATCCTTCTAGTAGCCCCTTCACCTCATCAACCCACCCAATTTCAAGCATATAGTCAATGCGCATTTCAATTCGGTGGTACAATTGCTTACGCGGCATTGTTAGCCCAAAAGCAGAGAAATTATACCGAGGACAATTTTGATCCCAATTCCGCTGAAAACCNGAAATTGGACGACCAGTTAATTTATAGACTTCAAGCGCNCGAATAATACGNNGGANATTATTTGGATGAATCCGTCCAGCAGAAATAGGATCTATACAACGTAACTTCTCATNCAAATAATCTTTCCCATACTTNTCNGCTTCTTGACTAAGATCAGCACGAATCTGCCAATCAGCTCCNGGGCCATCAAAGAGTCCATCGANGATAGCACGAAAGTAGAGCCCTGCCCCCCCTACAAGCAACACACGTTTATTACTATTGTGGATATTATGTATTGCTTGATCAGCAAGCAATTGGTAATCTGCAACCGAAAATGTTTGATCAATACTAACACAATCAATTAGATGATGTCGTACTGTGTCTTTTTCTTCCTGCGAAGGTTTGGCGGTACCAATGGATATTTGCTGGTAAATCTGTCGGGAATCGACAGACACAACCTCAGCATTGAGAACTTGGGCAAGCTTNATAGCTACTGATGTTTTCCCAACAGCAGTAGGACCCAAAATACATACCAAAAAGGGCGAATCAATATTTAGGCTTGAGCTCACAATCNCNGATTTTAATTATAGNCGTACCANCACTGNTAACGNTGNTATCTGAAACCTTACCACAGACATAACTGGNAGAATAAGTATAATGNACGAATTNACTTGACCAACNCTTTANTAGGATTACTTCACAGGAGGGGCTATTACTTCGATTGCGATTTTACATCGAGCTTCTGGAATGANAGCAACGACTNCAGNGTCTTCCGNAGGTCTNTTCGGTAGGTAAAACTAAAAACCTCAAACTTCATTTGTTGATCGACNGTTAAGATTTCATTGATTTTNNCCTTTATTTCCCGCCGCTGATGAATAAACTGTTCTTCAATCTGTCGGTAGTCATTTAGCGCCTTCTGCGATGAACCCGGATCCCGCGTATCACCTTGTAACTTTTTCAGCTGATCATAAATTTGACGATGATCACGGCGATATCTCTTTTTTAACTCCTCCAGTTCATTGAATCTCGCTAGCAAAGGGACTGATTGCTCGGAAGTTGGAGACACCGCATGAATCAATTTCCAAATTTTGAGTGCTTCGACAAGTTCAGAGCTAAATTGCGATTTCCCAGGCTCATTAACTCGGCGCTCTGCGCGAAGATACGGCAGCATAACTATAATTCCAATTACAAACGAAAGCAAAGCTAGTAGGATAATATACTTCTTACTTTTCATGACAATTGACCACACAAGCTTTTATTTCATTGAAGTCAAAACGGCATTATCCAGACTCCCTGACGGGTATGTCGGAAAATCTAGATCACTCAAATCACTCAAATATATGCTTTCAGCGATTGTCTCAGGGGAAAAATTGTAAAGTTCCTCAGATTCCAAATTTAAGACGAGATCCGATTCCCACACAAACCCAATCTCTTGCTCTTCAGAATTAATTTGCTCTAAAATTTGGCCAACAGGCATCTCGCCAAAAAACCGATTTACAGTCTGAAAATCTTCGGTAGCCCGATGCAAACGCATAAGAGAAAAATCACCAAAAAACTGAGAACATAATAGAACTGTTAGTAACATCACACATCCAATACCAGCAAACTTCCACATAACACCCTGATACCAATTTAAATTTAGCAATGAGGATCGTTGGTCAACCTGAGTACGCGCAATTTTGCAACGTAAATCTACCCAAAAATTATTCCACTCCGCCGGCGACGGATATTCAATTTCCACATTCTTCACCAAACTGAGTAACCGATCAACAGCATCCAATTCTATCCCACAATCCTCACAATTTTCCAAATGCTGAGTTACCAAGTTCAATTGATACTCATCCAAAANACCTTCACAGTACTGAGGAATTAAGTTTTCTATCCAACCACATTTCATATACTTACTCTAGTTATTGCACATAGGGCGTCAATCGTGCTCGCAATTTCCGAATTGCATTAAAGAGATGAGCTTTAACACTACCAACTTTTAAATCGAGGACATCGGCAATATCACGCAAAGCTAAGCCTTCGTAATGTCTCAAAATAAATACCTGCTTCTGCCGTGGTGACAATTGATCAATAGCACTATTGATTTCATTATTCAGTTCCTGATTTTCTAAAAACTTTGTAGTAGAACTATAAGCAGTACTTGGATGTAACCAAGAATCATCCGAAGGAAAATCATTAATGAACGGAAGTTCAACCCACGTACTCTTTCGTCGAGTATAATCTATACAAGTATTTTGGGCAATTTTGTAAAGCCATGTATAGAAACCTGAAGAGCCGCGAAAACGCTCAAGTGCATTGAACGCTTTAAGAAAAATCTCCTGTGATAAATCATAGGCTTCCTCCGGATGACGGGCGAAACGATATGCTAATTCATAAATCCGCTTCTGGTACCTGAGCACTAATTCCCCAAAGGCCTCTGTATCACCAGAGGTTACCTTCTGCACAAAAACACGATCCGGAATATCCTTCATTGTATTTAAAATTCCTACCCTTATGCTAGGAATTGACGAACCAACATGGAAAAGGGTTTAGACTAGTTTATATGAGGAATTAAGAAGAGAACATAATAAGCCGATGAGAGGATTTGAACCTCCGACCTACTGATTACGAATCAGTTGCTCTAGCCACTGAGCTACATCGGCACAGAAAAACTCAACATATCAAGAAATAAAGGGGAGAATGCCGAGAGGCAGAATCGAACTGCCGACACGCGGATTTTCAGTCCGCTGCTCTACCAACTGAGCTATCTCGGCATCTACAAAAGCGGTCAGAATAATATCAAATAGCATATACGAATGTCAAGGCATTTTCACTGAAATTCTTTGCTGAGATTTTCGTTCTATGATATACTAGCACGTTATTGGGAGAGGCCATGCAATTTGGATTTCTATTAATCCTCTTGAGCTTATTAATCGCCTTCGATCAAGCAACTGCAGCACTTATTGACCTGTCAATCACCTATCCAAAAACAGATTTTACAACAAATAACCAAGAATTGGCGATCAAAGGCAATGTTACCTCAAAAATCCCAACCAAGGTCATTGTCTCCGCCAATACCCCCAGTGGAATAAAGTCGCTAGCTGACCTACAACACCCAATTCAATCAATTACGCTGGATCTGGGCAGTAAACAAATACTTAGTGGTATCTTGATCCAACCTGTTCCCAACTCTCAATTCCCCCTTGGTCCAAAAACTATCCAATTGGCATTTTCTCAGGATGGATCTGATTTTAGTGTCCCCAAAAGATTCAATGTCCCATCACGCCTATCCACAGAATTCCATAGTGTCTTTGTTATGTTTCCCTCACCTATCAACTCTCGACTCATTGAGGCCAAAATGATTGAGGGATGGCAGNCTGATCAAATAGCGGTTCAGTCTATAGAATTCCTCAATACTAATGAGCGTGTGATTCAAGCAAGTATTAAATCAATCGCAATCACTCTTGATCTAACAAGGAAAGATAGCCAAGATTTTTCAATGGAAGTTCTTTTACAACCAGGTGAAAATCGTATTACTCTTATTGCCACTATTTTACCAACCCAAATTTTGGATCCAACTTTGGCTGTCGATCAGCATACAATCTCGCTTGTGTACCTGCCAGAACTACTCCCAGAAACAGCAGAAAATGGCTATTTCCACTTAAGCGACGGCACCCAAACAAAAGTCAAGATTCACGCTGAGAGTTTCAATCAACAAATCAAGAAACTAGAATTCTGGCGTATTCAACCCACAGAAATACCACCGTTTTCTTACCTAAATAATACGATGATTGCAGCAAATACATCTCCTGTAGTTGTCTACCGTTTTGTCGCTTTTCTACAGACTAACTTCTCAGCAGAATCGAGCAGTTTTCTGCAGTCCCAGCCGCCTGATTTAGTTGTTGATGGTCTTTTCGATCCCCCCTCGACTTGGATAACAGATTTAACTCCATTACCAATAGACTTGGAAATTGATCTCGGTAANCAGCACACTATCGGACGCATCACCGTTCACGCAAACACGGACCAAGGGAAATCTTTTGGCCCTCAAAATGTCATTATTTATACGGCTGGTAATGACCGNCAATTNATGAAAGCCCTTGAGTTTGATGACTTTTNGGATAATATAACAAATATAGATTTGGAGATAAGANCAAAGGCACGATATGTACGANTCAAAATCATTGAAAGTAAACAAGCAAATAATATACAGATTAATGAAATCGAGTTCTTTGACGCATCAAGTTTCAAGATAGTACCGTTTGTTAAGTTTAATCAACTAATTTTAAAAAAGCCTGCGTTTTTGCAAATCAGCTATGATAACTTTGATCTGTTTAATGCTGGGGTCGATCCCTCAATGACAAAAAACATGCGGATTTTTTCATGGGACGAGCCCTCACAGGAATGGCAAATAGCGGGAGGGTCGGTCAANCCCAACCTACAAATGATTGAACTTGAGCTGAACTATATTACCCAATTTGCCGTTTTTCAGGCAGTTTTGTCTAAAACTAGCACTGCNTGGACTTTCAACCCTTTTTCACCGNATGGCAATGGTGTAGCAGATACTACACATTTAACAATTACTTCACCAAATATTTTAGACCTTAACCAAAGAGAACTCACCGTCGAAATTTTTGACTTAAAAAGTAAATTGATCCGTACACTTATAGACCACACCCTTATTAATACCAATTCAGTGAGTATCGAATGGGACGGTCGCAACCGAATGGGTGAAATCGTTAATATCGGACCATACTTATATCAAGTACNAATTGGAACTGAAATCTCAAACGGTGTGATTATAATAGGAAAATGACAGAATCGAAAAATTTAATGCTGGCACCTAATAAGTTTATGCGATTATGAAATGTATTTGGAAATTCCATTCTGCTTATTATTTTTTTGTTTTTTTGTCTAGTTCATACGCGGCTTTCGACGATCAATATATCGGAGCCCGTGCATATGGGATGGGAAACGCACTAACTGCGATTNCGAATCAAGCGGATGGAGTACTCATCAACCCAGCTTCAATCTCAAATATAACTGGCCAGGAGCTATCCGCAACTACTGCATTGTTACATTTAGGATTAACGGATCAAAACTCAATCAGACAAGACCTTCTAGCTTATGCAAACTCTGTNCNTGAAACAGGAGCAATTGGTTTTCTATGGAAACAATTTAACATCGAAAGGCTATATACTGAAAACTATGTAGTCGTTGGTACCAGCAAAGAAATCTTACTNGGCAAAGAAAATCAGAAACGAATTGCTATTGGGGGATCAGCGAAACTTCTCAGTTGGAATACAGCACCAACCATCGGTTCAAATGGAGAAATTATTGAAGATCTGCCTCGACAAACAAAGTTNAGCTTCGACTTAGGATTNATTTTTCATCCTTCNCCGAACACTCCAATAGCTTTATCCATACAAAATCTTAATAGACCAAACATTGCTTCAAAGAACTCAAAAATAGCAGAGAATCTGCCGATAGTAACATCACTAGGCATCGGCATCCTTAGTGACAGCTTTGCTGGTGAAATGGATNTAGTTTTTAGGCATAATGAAGTTAATGTCCATTTAGGTATCGAACATCAATTCGATCAAGGTCGCTTTTACCTACGTGGTGGATTGCGCCTTGAAAACCTAGCTTGGGGAACAAATCTAACCNCTGGTGTTGGTTATCGACCATCAAATCAGGTGGGAATCGATTATGGTTTAATTTTNCCCGTCGTTGGGCTANAANAGACTTATGGAAGCCATCGTGTGAGCGTAATTTATGACTTTTAAACAATCTCACAGTTATCTGGCGTTGTTTTTCCTAATCTATGTATCAGTCTCAGCCCAACAAATAGACCCATTAGGTAACCCAGTCTTTGATAAAAGCGGGAAAGAACTTTATCGGCTTCACGCTAACTTTGGCCTTCTTGAAGGCAATTCCGTACTACGTCGAGACAAAGAATTCAAGAAAAAAACCGGTAATCGAAACTTCTTCACCTTTAATGTCGAAGGCCAAAACGTCCATCACCAATTAACGGTCGGAAATTTCCCCACCAAGTTCTCCAACTTTACACTAAATAAAGAACTTTATGATGCTGCACGATGGAACATAACCTTCCCTGACACGGGCGGACGAGTTTCAATGTTTGCCGGTCGCGTCACAAACAACACGTTTTCAATATCAGGAGAACATTCGTCACCTATTGAAAACCGCGAAATTCCAAGCGACAACGATTGGTTTATGGCAGGTATCCGAGCAGAAGCGAACTTGGGCGCGTATGGCATCAGCATTGCTGATCTTCCTGAGTTTACTCTGCCGTTGCCTCGAGTTGGGCTGAGCTATGTTAATAGGTTCTTTACCAACTACGATCTGACACGTTCACACAATCCTCTGAGAGGTGTAACTATAAACAACCCCCCTACCGAAATTTTTCTGCGCTTTCGTGATGCCTCACCGGAAAATGATGGTGGAGCAAAAGTTTTTGGGGTTAAAGTGTTCATGGATAGTACTTTAGAATACAATGTAACAGGAGGAAGAGAACGTCCGGGTATTCTGTTACCGCACGATAGCGTGCGTGACATGGAATCAAGATCTGCCAATAGTGACGGTTTTTTTACCTATAGATTTTTTGTATTTAATTCACAGGACATCAAAAATATTCAGTTTGAAATAGATATTGCTAATGACTATCTTGTCGAAATCTCAACTGACAATAAAAACTTCCAACTTGAACTAAGCGCGAAAGGAAACATCACAGATGAATCTAACCGACGAACACACAAATTCTACTATGGAGTACTGACAGACGAAACAACTCTGGGAATAGACATACAAACAACGCTACAGGGATTTTCCGTAACAGCAGAGCGATCTTGGTATATAAACACCAAACAGTATCCAATTCTAAAAGGAAAAAGGACAAGCGATTCAGTTAGTGCCTGGTTTATCGATGTAAACCGAAATTTTGGCCCTATCACGTGGAGAAGCGAATATACACGTATTGCCCCCTTTTATGGCACAACCATAAAAGGTGAAGCAGTTTCCAGTTTTATAGATGATAACGACGACGAAGATCCATATGCAGACTCACGTGAACCGGAAATATTAATCGTTGGAAATACACGGGACGATATTGATGGAGATCGGATTAAAGACTGGAACGACGATTTTCTCCTTTTCTTTGCCAATCCACCTAAATTTCGACTTGGTCTTAATCGGGAGTCAATTGATTTCAATAATAACGGTGAGCCCGACAACCTCGAGGATGATGACAAACCAAACTACCGTCTTGATTATGATGAAGGATCTTATGGGCACCATACCTATTTTAAACTTGAATTACCTTTCATTAGCAATTTATCAATTATACCCGGCTACTATGAAAAACACCTCACTATGGACAAAAAAAGTGCTAGCGGATTATATAACATTACCTCATTCACCCCCAAATCGATACCTAATTTCGGGACTATTATTTTCCGACATACACTCCGTAGATCAAAAGATATGATACGTGACGATGTGGTAATCCGAACAACTGATCAACTCATCAAGGATGAACTAACCCTTCAAAATTATCTGGGTAATATCTTTACCATGATCGTTGACTATCAAAACGTAAAAAATCTAACCATTCGTAGCAAGTTTAAGTACCAGCATGACATGCTCTTTCACACTCGTCCTCGTCAGCGTGTGATCGATACAGCCCTTATTAACCAAATTCGATATGAATATAAACCACGGGACGATTTAACCATTGCTCCCGCATTTCGTAACGACAGAACCATCGGATATGTAAATCCATTCAACGAGGGGAAATCAATCGACATCAGCCGAAACGCCTATATTTTAACTCTGGTTCATCAAGTTGCAGAACAACTACAACTCAGTGCAGGAGCACAATATTATACATGGCGTAATCTAAACGACACAACACAACACTACAACCGAACAGTAGGCTTTTTTGAATTAGTCTTACGAGGAAATGCCATGGGCCAACAAATAGGATTACTAATTACATCAGATTACATCATACAAAACTTTGTCGAACCCATCGTCGGTGGAGGAGAGCGTGAAACGAGAATCGCGGTTTCGCTCTTCCTTCTTTAGAGCTCACTCGATCTAATTAACTAGACGAAAAATTGCTTCAAAGACAACAGCTTAGTAGTAAATAGATTTGACCTATATCTGAAGCAAGCTGATAAGAAAATGAAATCCATCCNGTACCAAATCCGTCCCTAGCGTGACATAATTAGCATAAGTGTTGGGAACTAAAAAAACACANTTAGTCCGAAAATAGAAACTCGCTANGTACAATCAAACATCAAACTCNTAAGTATGTTGCGCCCAAGCATATATCCTTCTCAGCATAGGTTCCGCCTTCTNCCATATTTNCTTTTTGACGGGAGAATGTACTTTGGCATAGCTAACAAAGTCCGACCGCCTAGCCCGAAATTCTTCTTTGAACTTGATTAGACCTTGGTTTTCAGGTGGGGAGGCTCCAAAGTCCACATAATCATATCCATCGTGACATGCCTGTCGGATAATATGATCAAATATAGCATTGTTAGGTCGAAAATGCCAGAATTCAGGCAGAGAACCCGCACACCACAGAGTAATTGTACGATTGAACACCAAATACAACAAACCAGCAATAATCTGATCGTCTTTCTTTGCAATTGATATCTTACCTAAACCAATTTTAACAAGTTCATACACTAGCATAAATGGTTTAGGAGTACCATCCAATCTCTCTTGAGTTGCCAAATAAATCTGGTAAAATTCTTTTAATTCGCCATCAGTTTGCACATCTGTCACAGTAATTGAATTTTTGACTGCTTTTCTTACGGCACCCCGAACCCTTTTATTATAAGCAGCCCACAATATCTCATAGTCTGGATTAATTTTAAGAAGATGAGTAAACTGGGTCGCTAATTTTTTATATTTGAATTCAACAAGTTTACGTTCGTACAGGTCGATATGGTCAGAATCGAATATATATACTGTCTCAAAAATACCTTGTTCCAAAACTACCCGATTCAGCGTAGTTTCAATTGTTTCAACCAACGAACCAAGATCGATTTGTTTTCCCTCAATAAGCTGCAATCCTCCCAATAAATTCCATGGCATCGAGTGTAGCATTCTAATTCCCGGCATCGGTTGAAAAATAAACATTGGTAATCCACCAACGATCTCTTTTCCTTGTCGAATAAGATAGTACAATGGACTCATCTGCTTGAAGGACGCAGTAAGCGCATTTCGCCAAGCCATAGCTTGAAAGGCTGTACTATACGGACAACTATGCAGCATTCGATCCCATAAATCAGCGTTCTTATTGGTAACCAATTCTAAATCATACATAACCTCATTATATCGAAAGTTACGGCAGTTCTCAACCATCTACTTCATAAACCAAATTAGGGATCCGATATGGAAAGAGGTAAGGCGATAATTGCTATTGTGCCTTCTGTTTCCTTCGACTCAAAATCAAGTTTGCCTCTGTGGGCTTCGATGATCTTTTTTGCTGTCCAGACTCCCAACCCTGTCCCCATCTTTTTTTTCGTAACAAAGGGACGACTTAAAATCTGGGTAATCAGGAGATTCGACATACCACAACCAGTATCACTAATTTTAAGTTCAAGTGCTTGGTTATTTTGAGAAACAATCATGTCAATACCCAATTTCCCACATTTNCCACTACCATTCGATGAATCAACTGATATTGTCATTGCCTGACAAGCATTTATGACAATATTCGTCAATGCCAAACGAATTTGCCCTTGATCTGCCATAATCTCAGTTGGTTCAACGCGGATTTCGGTTTCAATGGATGAGTCGACTTGTTCAGAAAGGATTTCATAAACCAGAAGATCTAAACGTAAAGATTCCAGTTCCGATGGACCGATATTCGCATTTCGGATTTGATTGATGATCCCCTCGATCTTACGAACCTGTATCTCTGTATCTAGCAGAGCTGATCCAATTTCCTGATCAGAAAAGCGAGATGTCGATTCACGTAGTAAGTCCAAATTAGCACAGAGTAAACCGAGAGGATTCTTGATGGAGTGAGCCAGTGAACTGGAGGCAGAAGCCAGTAACTCCGCCTGAATCTGCTTTTCCTGTATATCAAGCCGCGTTTGGTGTAACAAAGCATTCTCAAGGGCAAGAGTAACAGACTTCCGAAGCCGATCTAACAGTCCTAATTCACGTGCCGTCAGATTCCAACGGGTGTCTGATTTTCGACCTAAATTCAAAATACCAAGGATACGTCCTCTATGTATAAAAGGCACGCAAACCTCTGTTCTGATCTGATTGAAATATGAAAGTGCAACTTCACGAATCTCTTGATGTTGCGAACGAAATTCAACCCGTTCACGTTCGACAATTTGATTGAAGGTAACAAGCCATTTGAAAAATGGCTCGTCCGGGTTTAGGTCGGTAAGTTGCTTTGTTTCAAGTCCCATTTTCATGAACATCGCGGCATCATCATAGTAAATGAGCATATGTGAATTCGGAATTCGTAAAACGTCACGGCTCATCCGAAGAATGTCACCAACTAATACCTCAAGTCCTTGTAGATAACGAGTCGAATCCATAAGGCTATTGATAGTTGTCTCAATTTTATGCTGATCATACTGGAACAGCCGAGTGATCGCTGGTTGCACAGTATCATTGTAAGTTAAAAACAGAAATCGGATGAAAATGATTGCCAACGAAATCTGACTGAATAACTGAAATTGTGTTCCCAGTAAATAAATAATTATGTATATCGTACCAATTGCAATTGAACTAACAGTAAGCCAAAATAATGTTCTATGTATAATAAAATCGATTTCCATAGCTCGGTATTTCACAATTGCATAAATTATAAAACCAAACCCGATCACAGGTGCTAAGGTTCCAAGGAATGCTAAATGACGAATATTAAAAGCAGGCAAAATCAGACTGAAGATGGCGGCAATGACCAAAGATAAACCGAGCCCTAATGTGACATAGACGAGTTGTAGTCTGACCGAAGGTGAATCTAACTCCCGAAATTTAGTCAGTAAATTCCCAAGAGCGTAGAGCCCTCCGAATATAATGAATCCGAAATAGAGAGGATGATGAATGAAACCGTGCTCGATCCTCAGTTTACCCTGAATAAACTCTGCAGATTTCGGATCCCACCGACTAAAAACAAAAAGTGAAAAGATAAGGGCGGCTGAATATATCAACACGGTCTGTTTCCTTTTAGCCTTTGGTGGTCTGTGGGGAAAATACCAAGAAAAGCAGACAAGTGTTGCGATAATATTCGAGATAAAAAATTTGCTGAAATTCTGAAGATAAAGTGTGGTTTTCAGCATTTCCTTCTTTTCATATAAATCTGAAAAGAATTCGACACCTATCCACACACTATTTAGGAAACAGAGAACTGCCACGAGTCGACCGGGACGACTTTCAGGACGTTTAACTAAGACAAATCCGCCAAGAAAAGCCAAGATGACTGCAATACCAATTTGTAGATACCCTACAGCTACGTCTGGNTTCATAGGCCAATCTAGTTCACTCGCTGTTTTTGTTGATGAATCGCNGCTAANACCTCTGCCGCCAAGATTCCANCGATGATNAACACACCGCCCAAAATTTGNACCGGCTTAAGCCGNTCACCAGCTAAAAAGTATCCAAAGATAGCCGCNAANACAGGCTCAGTTGTGAGTATAACTGCGGCTCTAACAGAGGAAATTCTCTGCTGGACAAAAGCTTTTACTGTGAACGCTAGCGCTGAAGCCAAAACCCCTGTCAGCAAAATCGACTGCCAAACGAAAGAATTTGGGGGCAATTTAAATGGTTCGGTAATCCCCCATACTACGGCACATACAATCGAGGATGATATCATCTGTACAAGCATCAATGCACCCGAATCGTGATTTTTAGCATACCTTGAGAGCAAAGAAATATCAATACCAAAAGCCNCNGCACATACTAAAGTCAGCAAATCACCAAAATTGAATCCATCGAGATTTCCATCCGACAAAAGAGCAATACCAACGAAGGAAACACAAACAATTAACAAAAATTCATGAGGTGGCCGTTTTTTAAAAAGGAGAAAGTCAGTAACCGGAACAAAAATTACGAATAGCCCCGTAATTAGTCCAGAATTGGTAGCCGTAGTATAACGAAGGCCAAAGGTTTGACAAAGATAGCCGATGCTAACGACAGCACCAAAACCAAGTCCCGCTGTTAACGTGTGGCGGTTAATTCTCCTAGAGAAGAAAATTAGTGTAACTGATGCAACTGTAAAACGAAGTGTGAGGAATGGTACAACGCCGTAAACGCCAGGACTTGTANCATCTCGAACGATTACAAATGTCCAACCCCACACAACTGTAACACAAACCAATAACAAAGATAAAAATGTGTTTTTCAAGTGCGAAGTTCTGCCTTGAGATCTNCCTCCAGTCTTGCAATAATCCTAAGCTGGATTTCGTCAATAACATCATCAGTCAAGGTTTCTGTATGAGACCGGTATTCGATAGTATATGCTANACTCTTTTTTTCCTCTGGGATTTGGTTACCAACATACAAATCGAAAAGATAAGCAGAATCAACGAGATCCNCNCCAATTNCCCTGATAATCTGGAGCGGTTGATCTGACAAAATNTCCTTTGACACTAAGATTGCCAAATCTCGTTGGATGCTAGGATAGATTGGAATTGGTTCAAATTTTTTGTCTATTATCGCTAATTCTACCAACCTATCAAAATCAAACTCAAAAACATAGGTTTGGTTNATTAAATCATAATTTTCNCCGACCTGAGGATGCACTTCACCAAATAAGCAAATCGATTTCCCGCCAATGTGNATTGATGCACATCGACCAGGATGAAAAGTTGGATGCCTCNCCCTTTCAATTCCATAACCGNAAACACTTGACATATCTAAAACCCCTTCGACNATCCCTTTGATGTCAAAGAAGTCGACAGTTTTTCGTGAGGTACCATAGATACCAGAGCCCAGACTTCCTGCCATAACGCCCGCGACTCGTTCTAGTTCCTGCGGCAAACGTTGGTCTCGACTAGGATTAAATACCTTGGCAAACTCAAAAAACTGTACATCATTGACTTGACGCTTATTGTTTCGTGATACATTTTCGATCAAACTCGGAATCAATGTTGTCCGCATATTCGCAAAATCCTGATTTAGCGGATTTTGTATTGGAATAGCCTGTCTAAGTGGATCATCCAATGCCAATTGAATCTGATCAAAGACATCAGAATTGTAAAAAGAATAATTAATCGCCTCCATTAAGCCTGATTCTAGGAGGTGTTCCTTTACAGACTCCCGAAGTAAAGATCGNTTACTTATTTTTGGAATCGGGATATTTCCGGTTGGGAGAGTCGTAGGAATGTTGTNNTACCCATAAACACGTGCAATTTCTTCAATTAAGTCAATTTCACGTTCCACATCGGGGCGAAATGTTGGAACAGTCACTTTTAAATTATCCGATCCAGCAAAATTCTGAACAGCAAAATCCAAGCCTGTTAAGATACTCACCATTCGACTAGATTCGATATTAGTCCCTAAAACAAAATTGACACGACTTGGTCGCAACTCAATCTCAGTTGAATCACGTTTTCCAGGATAAATATCGATAATACCCTCAGCAATGTCTCCTCCCGCCAAATCGGCGATAAACTGTGCAGCCCGATTAATAGCTGGAATCACGCACTCTGGATCGGTCCCACGCTCGAAACGGTGCGAGGCCTCGGTGTGCATACCAAGCGATTTTGCAGTCTTGCGAATGCTGGTAGTCTTAAAGTATGCACTTTCAAGCAAAACATCGGTTGTTTTCTCAGATATCGCAGAATCAAATCCTCCCATCACACCGGCGACAGCAAGTGGTTTTTCTGCGTCAGCAATAACCAACATCTCAGATGTAAGCTGGTGATCCTGCTCGTCAAGAGTTCTAGGTACTTCACCTTCACGAGCACGACGAACAATAATTCGATGCTCTATAAGCTCATCATAATCAAATGCGTGAAGCGGCTGCCCCATTTCAAACATAACATAGTTAGTGACATCAACAATGTTATTGATTGGGTTGATCCCGACTGATTTAAGCCGGTTTTGTAGCCAAGCTGGTGAGTCCCCAACTTTGATGTTACGAATGATGCGCGTAGCATATCGAAGGCACAAATCGGGTGCTTCAATTGTAACAGAAGTAAGTTCGTCCAACCGAGTATTTCCTTCATCAACTTGAATGNTGGGAAGACGAACAAAGCCTCCAGTAANAGCAGCAANTTCCCGAGCAATACCAACGACACTCANGCAGTCAGGACGATTTGGNGTTAATTCTAACTCCAACACAACATCATCCCGACCAAGAGCTTTTGTCAGCGACATGCCNACTTCAAGGTCATCTGATAATTCCATTAACCCTGAAGATTCTTCAGAAAAACCAAGCTCCTTCTCTGAACAAAGCATTCCGAACGATGTCACTCCTCGCAATTTTGTCTCCTTGATAATACTACCATTTGGCAAATTAGCTCCAACTAAGGCAACAGGAACAACTAGACTTTCCTGAGCATTCGGAGCTCCACAAATAATCTGTAATTCTTCTTTTCCTACATCAACATCACATAACACAAGCTTATCAGCCTGTGGATGCTTGCGAACGTTGACAATTCTACCAACAACGATGTTATCAAGTCCTTCACTAAGCTGGTTAATTGACTCCACTTCAGTTCCAAGCATCATTAACTTTTCACCGAGTTCTATCGGCGTTAAGTCGAAATCGATATATTCTCTAAGCCAATTTAAACTAATATTCATCTATATTATTTCCCTCACCTTCAGAATCAGCATTTTTCGCATTGGACAATGTCGGAAATATCTCTCAAGAAACTCAAGTGGATTCCAACTAAAGGCACAACCAACCTTTATTACCATCAAAACCACCGTCTCACTACTCCCAGCCTATTATTAACACATTCACTAGAGCGTATGGCCTGCTCCAGATGATGGCATATACAAATTCAGAATAAAACTGACGATACTTAGAATGCTTCGCGGAATATAATCACCCAAAACCAACCCAAGGAAAAATGGTATCATTTTCCGATGTGTATTCCAACCCGCAAACTTAAGAATTAAATATTTTATCAACCAACTGAGCATAACAGGAAACCAGAAATATATTAATCCACCCCAAGCTGCACCCGACAAAACATAACCAGAGGCATGCAATGGCCACCAAAGAAAATAGGTACGCATTAATTGTAGGAAAAAAACGAATGCCATCCCAACCAACATGAAGAAAACACCTAGTCCTTCTGTTGTCCTCGGGTGCTGTAACCAACTCTGCAATGGATTCAAGGTCTCCCATCCGAAATGGCCAATCGCACCATGACACCGATCAAGACCATACCGATAAACAACCTCCAAATAAGACCACAACGTTGCAAACGCACCGACGGCTATTGCCAATCCCATAGATATGATCAAAGTCCGTCCTGGTATCCGAACACGATTTCCAATTCGGAGCGACTCAACTTGGTTGGGCATCGGATGAGATCGATTACATCGATTAAAAGCATATAAGAAACTTAGAATCGTTAGGTTAGCACCGCCCAACTTGCGTGTCCCAAAGATATCAACCATCATCTGACGTGGGTTAATACCAATGACTTCATGATAAGGCGGTCCAAGCTCAGCCCGTACACGACCAATGGCAAGAGCAAAGGCAAGGAAAATTGCGTAGAAAACAATTACCACCCAAAGCGACATTCCAGCTATATAACAAAACAGAAATACCAACCCAACACTCAGGAATGTCAAAATCAATGTTGTCCTATAGGATACGGGTTCGTTGTCATCTTCAATTGCATCTCGGATAAATATATTTCCAATCAAGGTCACGAGATGTCGACGAGCTCCCCACAGTGCAATCAGAGCTATGCCGATCCATGCCCCAGTTGCCCGATCATTTAAATGCATATTTTGCCAACCAATGATGTCAGCAAACACTTTTTCCATGCGCGTCAGCCAGAAAAAAAACCAAGTGGAAAACGCGAGATCTAACGGCATAAAATAGGTTAAACCAACAATTGCCAAGTTAAACGACATCGAAGTATGACCAATTGCACTCCAAGGACGATCTAAAAAATATTGATCAAGACGCAAATTAGGAGGGAAACCGGGCATTGCGGGAAAAATATCGTGTATTCCATTAACTATTCGGATAATCGCTGAAACTGAAAACCCAATCCACATTAATCTATTACGAAAAAAATTGCGGTCGGTTGTCATCTGTACTGGCAGATGGGTTAACGGAAAACTGAGTTTCTCGTGTTCCATCCACTGTTTCCGGAGAATCAAACCAATGCAAAGTAGAGATCCATACAAGACAAAAATGAATCCTGACCAAACTAAAACTGGAACCAACCAAGCCCGCAGATGCTCCGAAGTAAAAATTGTGGACTCGCCTTCGTAATAACCTCTCAACCACTCAGTGTTGGAAACCGTTATCCAAGATGGAATATGTTGCCAAAATAGCTGAGCCCACTCGTTTTCTGGAGTAGCAAACCAGTAAGGATGAGCTAAAGTCCCCATTAAAATAGCCATCATGGCATGCCCAGAGATGGTAGAAACCATGGTAACCATAATGTAGATCAACAACAGTTCGCCTGCTGTAAAAGCNAGGGACCTAGCAAATCGGGCAAGAAAGACATTCANAGCAATCAGGACAGCAAGAGTAAAAATAGCATTTGAAAACGGTGAAACAAGGGTATAAACAGCATACCAGAGTTCGCTAGCAACACCAACCCAATAGGCGTTAACGACAACCAGTATCAGACCAACAAAAATAGCTTTTTTGGTCACGACTTCCGCTGTTCTTTTCTCTGACAGTTGCATTTAAGCTTTCATTTATGGCTCAGCATACGCAATAAGCTATTTATTATCCTGCAACCATCACTATCTTGGCATCTCAGTTTGGGATATTTATCCCCTAATTTGGCTGCTACTGCGGAGGCTAATCCCCACGATATGACCAGTATAGATTTAAATACGACGCTTTGAGCCCTTTAGGTAGTTTGATGCCTGAAATCAATCAATCTGTTTTGAGCTCACCAAACTTTCGTTGAGCTTAAATCCCAATCCCGACAAATCAGGTAGNACCAGATGACCATTTACTATCCGTGTTGGTGGGATAAGTAATTCATTTTCCCATGAATCAATTGGTGCCCCACCAGCATATTCCTGAAATAATAAATTAGGGATAACCGAACAAGCATGGGAAGCCGCACGCATAATAACTGGGCCACACCAATTATGAGTGGCGATCTTGAGTCCATATGTTTCGGCTAAATCTGCCGTTCTAACAGTTTCCAAGATGCCTCCATTTGTTCCTACTTCCGGTTGAAAGACCCCTAGAGATCCGCTATCAAAAAGTGCGTTCGCTTCCTGACGCGTACAGGTTAATTCACCAGTAGCAAGTGGAATATCAGTTGCATTAGCAACCTGCTTTAGCTGTTCCGGATCATCCGCTGTCGGAGCTTCAAAAAAAAGAATGTTGAACGGCTCAAGTGCTTGAGCCGCCATAATGGCTCCATCAACAGAAAAACGGTTATGGGCATCAATCGCAATTTGATACTCTGAACCAACGGCGTCACGAACCATCTCGACCTTTCTGATCTGATCTTGCAAATCCCTAAGAGTTGGGGTTCCTCCACCTTCAAAGGGATCCCATTTAAACATTCCAAACCCATTCTCTTTCGCCGCCAAGATACGCTCAATACACTCTTCCCAATCGCTTGCCCCACTGAAGATACCATGGTCAGCGTAAAGCGGTATTTTCTCACGAACCGCTCCACCAAGCAGATCATAAATGGGAAGATCAACAATCTGGCCCAAAATGTCCCAAAGCGCAATCTCAACGGCTGATACTGCTGCACTCCAATTTCGGTCATTAGCCTTCGGCCGGAAACACTCCATTAAAGGCTGGATTCCGCAAGGAGAACAACCCAAAATCTGCTGACCAATCAAGGAAATATAATTGGCGACAGAACCTGCCTGCCCCGCCCAAGTAAACCCTTCGCCAATCCCTTCAACACCTTGAGCCGTCTGGATCTTGACAATTACCCAAGCTGGGTAATTGCGTACAGCACGTATGGTTACTGGAATAACATCCGTAATCTCTAACGTATGATCGCTAATTACGTGGTTTTCATAAACCATCCCAACCTCTAAGTTAGATACAAGTGGACGATCAGACTTCAACTTTCTCAACTTTTCCCGTTTGGAGCGAACGATTAGCTGCAACTGTTACAGCTAAGGTTTTTAACGCATCAGCATAACCTGATCTAACAAGGCTTTGGTCGTTCGTTTCGACTGCTTTGACAAAATGTTCAATCTGTCGATAGTACCCTGATTCAGTTCCATCAAATTCGATCGATTCACCATCTATATTCCCTCGAAGCTGATAATCTAAATTCAAGTTCAGATAGAGATTATCACCAACTAACTCACTGGAAAAACCATTAAAAGCATTAGCCACACATGTACTGACAACATTACCAATCGTCCCATTTTCAAAGCTTAAATTACAGGTTGTACACTCCTCGAAGTCAGCAATATCTGCGGAAACATTCTTGATACCAAAAGCCTGTACATGAGTAACCTCTGAAATCAAGTATCGAAGAAGATCAAAGACATGCGTGCTTTGCTCTAACATTTGCCCACCGCAAACAGCGAAATTCCCCCACCAAGGGTGACTCGATCCCATACGACACATGAATCGACCAAAGCCCATAGCAATCTCCCTACCAACGACCAGTCTGCGTACTTTTTCGGTCAGGTCACTATAACGTGCCATGTATCCAACCTGGTTAATCAAATCAGCATTCTCTATAGCGTCACGGGTACGTAAGGCTGTGTCTAGATCAATTGCTACCGGCTTAGCAACGAAGAGGGCTGCTCCCGATTTGGCGGCATCAATAACTTGTGTGGTATGGGCTCCCGGTGGNATACAGGTAAAGATCACGTCCGGTTTTTCTTTGGCTAGCATTTCATGATGGTCGGTATAGGCGACAGCATTTTCTTGAGCCGCTACCTGATTGGCTCGATCAGAATCCACATCACAGATAGCGGNAATAGGTCGCNCCAACTTCTTCAGGCTATTACGGTAGTTACCAGCAATGCCGCCAGCACCGATAAAAGCAATTTTCATATTTTGTCTCCCTAAAGGCCTTCAATTTCCAAGTTTAGCCACTGCATTTCTTTCTCAGTCAATTCAACGTCCACAGCCCCCAAACTTGAATCCAATTCATCCAGATTTCGTGGACCAATAATCGGAAATATTGGGAAAGGCTGCTGCATAACGTAAGCAAGCGATATCTGAATGGCCGAACTTCCCTTCTCTCGCCCAAGCGACTGCGCACGATTCAGTCGTTCAAAATTCTCATTGTTGTAGTAAATTTCAACCATATGTCGGTCATCACGTTTATCAGGAACGAACTTCCCACTAAAGAAACCACGTGCCTGCGAAGACCAAGGCATAAGTGCCAACTGTGTTTCCTTATGCCATTCCCAAGTAAGTCGATCTACGCATAAAACACCGTGCCAGTGTGGACGCATAGCCACAGCAAGACTGAAATTGTTACTGCTAACAACTAGCCCTTTAAGCCCTCTTGAATTAGCATATTCATTAGCATCGATAATACGTTGACGCTGCCAATTCGAGACCCCAACCGACCGAACTCGACCACGTCCAATCTCCTCATTGAAATAATCTATTACCGTACTAACTGGAATCTGTTCATCGTCACGATGCAACATATAGAGGTCAATATAATCGGTCTGCATTCGAATCAGGGTCGTATCAATGTCAGCTCTAACTTCCTCAGGAGCGATCCGCGGTCGAGGCACTTTTCCATTCGGATGTCCGCCCTTACCTGCAACAAAAACATCCGTCCGATTTCCATGTTTCTTCATCCACATGCCAAGTAACCGTTCACCATCTCCTCCACTGTAAATATAAGCAGTATCTACTGCATTTCCTCCAGCCTCAAAAAACCGATCAAGTAATCCATAACCAGCGAACACATCATCTAGCGAAAAAACCATACTTCCTAAAACCAATTGCGAAATTTCTTGATCCAGCATGCCAATCTTTCTATACTTCATTACATTTCTCCAATACCAATTTACCCCTTCCAATTCTATCAGAAAAAAGATAAGGAATCTATTATTTCCAATCTAATTGGCTATTTTACATACTCAAACTTTTCTGTCCCAGTTTCAGCAATTTTCTTATGGAACCTGTCAATTGAAATCATCGTCGAACTTCACATCAGATTCCACACGATTTGATTTAAAAAAACTAGCTAAAACCAAGGACTATATTATCCAAATCCTAGTTTCTCTCCCCGTAATATCTACCCCTAAGATGTTTTTTTCCTGCTTTGGTTTCCAATTAGCCAATATATCACTGCAATTATAAAAAAAACGAACATAATTCTTCAAGTTGTCAGTTGGACTGAATCGTCGGTTAAACTGACAACTTGGAAATCCAAATGGTTTCAATATCAGATCAGAATCACTTCCAAATCTTCTTTGACATACAGGTCACAAATTGTAACTGTGGTGGTTGGAATCCTAACAAATCTCAAGCACTCGAACCTACAAAATCAAATTTTTGAAAGCCAGAAAAAAATGCTGAAATCCCTTGTAGATAGTGACATTCTTGGAATAAGTCAACACACATACACAGAAAGATTTCTGGACTGGAGAACGGGTGTCAAATCATATCATTGAGAATTAACAACGCAGGGAGACTGTACAAAATAATGATGTTTTCGGTAAAATCTTCTATACAACCAAAAATCCCATGCACATTCCAGCCCCCCAGTTGGAAGAAATGAGCTAGAAAACTGGGATATTAAAACACACAATCTAATAAGCTTGGATATATGCTGCCAATTAATACTCGGAGACCCTCAATAAACAGGAAAACTTGGGGGAAAACCCAGAAACGGTCAACAACATTAGATTGAAAGGAGGGAATGAAACGACTGTAATCGGGACATACTACCTGTATCGATTGGTCAGCAGCCCTGTATTATCTTTAGCAAAACGGTCAAACTCGGACTCTGAGAAAGGACGTTTCTCAATTATCATCCGACCCGAACTTGCTGACCCAGGTCGAACACTTCCAAGTTGAAGAGGAGAAAAACGGGCACGGGGTTCGAGAAAGTCTTCAGTTGAAGCATTGGGATTCTTTCGAACACGAAGGCCGATAACTGTATTTTCATGCTGTAGATCGCTGACAAAAATCGAATCCGACCGTTGAATTTCGGTAGTCAGCCTTGTAGACTCCGGTTCTTTTGGCGAGGCAATCGCGTTCAGTTTCTCAATTTGCTGTCTCAGGACATCCAAACGAGCATTCAGACTTTCGCTGAAGTCTTGAATAGCCCTATCATCTATAACCTGCCCCAGATTCAACGAAGCAGATGTTATAGGGTCAGTTGTAATCGCAGGATCTCGCCCTGAAAATTCACCAGCCAAAGATTTGGATGGTGACAAACCCCAAGATTTGGTGTCAACATCTTTATTACCGTTGAGCCTCACCCTTGTTTCTGAGAGATCAGTAAGCTTACGGCTTCCGAGATTCACATTTATTGTGTTCTTTCCCGTTGCATAAGCAGTCAAATTTAAACCATTCGGATCAATTACTATACTACTAACCTGGCTCGTATCCTGCAAATCTGTGATCGAAGTACCTGGAAGGTTTACACTAATAGCATATATATTATCGGCACCATTGGCTACCGACGATTTCATGAAAGGGAAATCTCGCAGTTCCAATATTAACCGATGCAACAAATCAACACGAATTCCCAACTTATCTCTAGCAGTCAGACTATCTGGGGAAAGACGTGTTTTAGAACCATAATCACCTGAATCGAACGTATTAAGCTCACTGATAATCGAATCGATAATACTACCATCTTCCAAAGACTCAGAACTAGCATCCCCACCATTAGTCCTACTATAGCTCGCCATCTGATGCTGCAATTCAGTAATAAGCTGATCCTGAACACCAACAGTAGGAAGAATACGCTCTAAGTTAACAATCAATTGATCTACCCTATGGCGAGTTGAGCTCAGCAGTGAGTCTTTCAAATTATCAGCATCAAAATTATCAATCAGCTTCTGTAACTCAACAAACAAAGTATCCAAAGTTTCAAACTCTTCACGAATATCCTCATCAACAGTAGCAATTTCGGAGAGGAACCGTTCGATATCCTCAACAGACGAGATCTCAGGCGCCTTTCTCTCAGTAGGAAGTTTTCTGCCTCCCTGACCTTTGCTATCACGAGGCATACTAATCGAGTTAGTTAACAAACTATCATTCCGTACTGTCTGGCTGAAACTGGAAGCAGTATAAGAACTAGTCAAAAACTCTGTTTTGAGAGCAGAAGTCACCCGGGACTGCGAATTGGTAGTGCTGGAAGTGGACTCCGGCACCTTCTCTGCAGGACCNACATNCAATTTAGGATCACGCCCAAGGTTTTTAATCCATTGNTGGTCGCGGATCTCGGAGAACACTCGCTAGTCCACGAACGCTGGTTAGGGTCGTTAGGTTAGTCGCCACTCCTCTATCCTCTTGACATTNCTAAAANCAGACTNNAATCATATCATTGGTGTTTCTTTTTGTCAAGCGCATTCAATTTTTCTTCAGCAATTTCCCACACTTCNTCAANTGTAATAAGACGCATAATATCGCTTCCTTNTGATCTATCAAGTGAATCATCATATCGAATTACCGTATGTATTGGATCAAGCGGTCCAAACTTCAAATGATTAGTGACACCAAACAGCACAATGGTAGGAACNCCAAGAGCTACAGCTATGTGGGCAGGTCCAGTATCATTGGAAACAAACTGATCGCAACAGCTAATTAAGGCAGCCAGTTGTCCTAGCTGNAAATTAGTCCCAAAAAGAATTGGATCTGTCTGCATTGAATCACGCACTTGATTTACCAATTNAGCCTCTGCTGGTCCACCAAAAAGTAGGATCGCAGCATTATATTGTTTCCNCATTCGATCAGCGACCTCTGCGAATCTATCAGCAGGCCAACATTTGTAATCCCATGCAGCCCCAGGGAAAATTCCAATTTTCAGTTGACCCTCTAGCAACAATTTTTCGCTTAGCAGTTCATGGGCGAAACATTGATTTGCTGTAGTAACATAAAATTCCAGACTTCTGTCATTCGCCTGAATTCCAATAGTGCTAAGTAGATGAAAATGATCATCTATGGTATGAGTATTGGNTGGATAGGCATCCCGCCTAGATCCAATCCGCTGCCTCCCNCCACTCAGCCTAGAGAGTAACCNGGTNCGGAATTTACCATGCAGGTCAATAACCAAGTCGAATTTCCTCTNACGTAATCGNCGGACAACCCGAATGGTCTCAGTGAGTTCTNCGCCTCTTCTGTCAAAGGTAATAATCTCATCCAAATACGGAATTTCAGAAACNAGATCGATATACTCCAGGCTAGTCAACATTGTCACANGATGGAGAGAAAAGTGCTGACGAATTGCACGGATTGCGGGTAACGTCAGAATGATGTCACCAAGTGATGTCATGCGTATCAATAGAATACTGCCATGATCCTGAGTCATATCGCTAAGATATCAGAGGTTGTCCGAAAATGAAGTTTAGCAACGTTTCGCAGTTGCTGTTTGCCGTAATTTNGAACAAATTGCCTTCCAGGATCAACAACATGCACAGCACCTTTAGGAATTGTCATACCGTAAGTGTGAGAAAGATTCTCTATCCGTTGCAAGAAGAAATAGCGCGCAATAATTGACGCGGCAGCAACGGCAATATCCGATTCTGCTTTCGGCACCTGTAGCAACTGAGCATCGGGTAGACTCTTCTTAACTCGCTTCCGCAAAACCTCCTGATTGGCAAATCGATCGACAATAACATTTAAACAGTTTGTTTCANCAATTAATGTCTGAATAATGCCTGCATGTAAATCAGCNAACATNTCATTCAGATTCTGACCGTTTTGCCGAAGAGTTTCGTAACGTTGATTGTAAGCAGGAGGATCAAGTTCTACCCATGCCATCCTGTTCGTATGAGTCTCGAAGATCTGTGGAGCAATAGNCCTAATCCTTTGATCAGATAATTTCTTGGAATCAGCAACACCAATAGCTCGCAAGTTGTGACAGGTTTCATCATCGACAAAAACTCCGGCCACAACAAGTGAACCAAAATAATCCCCTTTACCTGATTCATCAGTCCCAATCCAATTTGTCCACCGATGATATTCCGATAANCTCATGGCAGAACTCCTAACACATCATTGAAATACCTGTCAAGAATATTTTGAGTTGTTCAATTCAATTTGATACAATTATTGTAAAGGAGGCAAAATTGACCAGAGTCAAAGTTTGCGGTATCACTAATCTTGAGGACGCGTGGGTGGCAACCGAAGCAGGTGCGGATGCTCTCGGCTTTGTTTTTGTACCCAATACCCCACGCTACATTGAACCGGATCACGCTAACGCAATTATGAGGCAAATCCCTCCCCTAGTTGTTACGATTGGTCTCTTTGCGGATGCAGATAGTGCTCAAATTCAAGAGGTTGCTACAAATTGCCGTTTGGACGCTATCCAACTCCACGGCAATGAACCACCAGAGCTTTGCCATTCTCTAAATCTAAGAGTAATCAAAGCTTTTCGCGTAAAAGGAAATGAGACCCTGAATATACTACCTAAATTCCAAGTCGACGCTTATCTACTTGATGCGTACGTTAAAGGAAAACTCGGTGGAACTGGTGAAACATTTGACTGGAACTTAGCATGCCGTGCCAAACGGTATGGTCAAATTATATTAGCAGGAGGGTTGAATCCGTCTAACGTATCAACCGCAATTAGTCAGGTAAAACCGTATGCCGTAGATGTCAGCAGTGGTGTAGAAGCAGAACCCGGACGTAAAGATCCAGAAAAAGTCAGGGATTTCATTCGAACCGTTCGGGAGACGGATCTCAGTTGACAGGAAAAATTGATCTCATCTACAAACGCTTACCGAATNNNATAAATCATTTTGAGCAAAAACTGGTTTACNAAGACAGATCNGTTATCGTNACCACACAGCAGATTACGCCTTCTGAACCGATCGTCATTGAAGGAATAACTGTACTAGGTCCAAATTTCTGGGCCATCTGGTTCATCTTCGCTAAACAGTGGTATGATCTTGGCAAGATCTACAATCCTCAAGGCAAATTTACGGGTTACTACTGCGACATCATCAAACCAATGAAACGAAGTGGGACTCAGATCGAAATTACCGACCTTTTCCTNGATCTATGGGTAACTCCCNATCTTGGCTATCAGATTCTTGATCACGACGAGTTCGCNTCTGCGATTCAAAATGGATGGATCGAACCAGATCTGGCCAGTCAAGCCCAACAAGCGCTAGACCAGCTGATAAGTGTTGTAGAATCAACCAACTTCCCACCGGAACCAGTTAAGCTGTTCGACCTAGACTGCATCGTTGAAAATGCCGGCTTAGCACAACCAGATATGTGACATCCAGACTTNGATGATCCAGCTAAGTGTAATCAACTTTGATAGACCTGACCTGTAGCTCAAATTCCATGATGACTTGCCGAGGCTGGTTATGCAACCCAACCCGGAGTTAAATTAGATCGTGCACAGCCAATTGGCTTCCAAACAGAAATTGNAGCTCTTGACTCAATCGATATCGAATATCAGCCATCAATTGTGGATTCCGATCTGACCTAACATGAATTACGCTGATATCCCGCTTAAGGAAACTCTTGATCAATCAAACGGAAATAGCAATCAAGCGGAAATAGCAAAATTAGTTGCCTGTTGCAATCGACGCCATCTCGCATTGATGACTTAAGGCCAATATCCNGTGGCGTTAAAACGTTGCCAGATCAAGAAAGGTTTGGAACAAGCGGTGAAAAGCGTGCTTTTGGTAGCAGATGTAGATTATAAGAAAAATCACTTGCCAGGTTAGGAATCGCTATACTTGCNCCACCACAGGTTGAGACCTACAAAATCAACAGAGAACNTCCGAAAACATCACCGATCTAACGAGCTAGGGTTATTTGTAACACAACCAACATCCAGGACAAAAAATACCAGAAAGCTTTTTGTCGTTAGCTTATTCGCCAACCGCATCCAATTAATCCGTTCAATTAAAGAAATATTGTGTTTGGTCTTTAAGATTCGGAGTCACACATTTTAGATTGTTTTGGAATTCAGAATGANTGCGTACACCATCAAATGAAGCTATCTAGTTTTGACATGGCAATCTATATTCTGATAAAATACTAATCAGATTATTCTACAAACTCGAAGGAATTGACATCAAATGCCACTTTACGAATACCAATGTCAAAAATGCCAGAATCAGTTTGAAATTTTACAATCAATAAGCNAGAGTAACGATACTCCAAACCAAGTAAAATGTCCCGAGTGCGGCAAAACCGAAACTGAAAAAGTCTTTTCGGTTTTCAGTAGCCAATCGAACCAAAATGGAAATAGTCAGCTAGCCTCCAACACCAGTTCTGGGTTCAACTGAGCAATTTAATAATCCAGCCAGTTAGGCTTTCAATNTAAATTACATTGAGGACATTATTAATTTTCTGATCAGTTTGCGANNGCAACCNTATTATTTTCAGACATTGTTGGTTTTACGTGCTTAACCGCTAGTATGTCCGCTGAGGAGTTAACCTAGTTACTGAATGCAATCTTCACTGGTTATAATCAGTTAGCAGACAGATTTGGACTAAAAAAAATAAAGACGTTGGGTAATACGCGGTTGGAGGATTACCGGAACCAAGGCAAGACCATACCTTAAGTGATTGCTAATATGCCACTGGGAATGAGTGAGATAATCCAAACCTTTCATCAGAAACATGGGCGGAATTTTAGAGTAGTATGTCTAAATAGTTGTTATGTTTATCAGTAAAATCAGCTGATGCCAAAATCTGGAATAACATTTTTTTTACTATTAACAATCTTAGGTTCAGCCATTGCCG
>PBXZ01000065.1:0-39187 GCA_002729415.1 Candidatus Poribacteria bacterium
ATGAACTCGGGTCAAGACCAATCTCTCGTAATACACTCTTGGCAATTCCTAGTGAATTCCCAATAAAACGAGCATCTATAACTACAGGAGGACGGCCAACGAGAGGCGAGGTCTTTAGCCTCAGTGACCGTATAACCTCAATCTGGTTTTCAGTAAGCTGTGCTCCCTCAATTTTACGGCAGATATCCCCGATTAAAATAAATGAACCATCAACTTCTACTTTGTCAACAAACGTAATTTTAATCTGTTCGGCTGAAGCTGCACCACAAGCGAAAAACAAGAAAACAGCCAGCGAAACGACTAAAAGCCCACAAGTTCTCAAATGCAACCTATCCATAAACAAGTTAAGATTACGCTAAAGAAAAAACCGATTCAAATCTACCTACGAATTTGGTTTGCTGTTGACAACATATCATCGGAAGCAAGAATTGCACGCGAATTTGCCTCATACGCACGCTGCGCCGTAATTAAGCGAACCATTTCTTCAACAACTTCAACATTAGAAATCTCTAGAAACCCAGAAGTAAGTGTCCCGAATTGATCTTCCGTAGCCTCTCCGGAAGCCGCGGTTTGGCGGTAGAAGTTTGCGCCGAGACTTTGAAGGCCTGCAGGGTTAGGAAACCGGAAAATCTGAATCTGCCCCACCTGCTGAGGCTCTTCCTGACCATCAGAGCGAACAGAAACGGTCCCATCAGGACCAATCGACACGTCTGCAGCATCCTCCGGAATATTAATAGAAGGATCAAGAACATGACCATCGGTAGTAACAATCCGAAACTGGTCATCCAACTTAAAAGATCCATCACGCGTATAAATCAGGTTTTGCTTATCATCAACAACCTTGAAGAACGAATACGGACTATCAAGCTTTAAGTCGAAAACATTCTTCGTCTCGACAACGTTCCCAAGAGAAAACATCCGTTGCGTCGCTCCGGTCCTTACACCATGCCCCAGTTGTATTCCAACGGGAACAATCGTTTGCTGGGTGCTCTGCACACCCGGCGTCCGAAGCGTCTGGTACAACAAATCCTGGAATTCAACCCGTGCTTTCTTGAAACCTGTCGTATTAACATTCGCTAAATTATTAGCAATTGTGTCAACATTGAACTGTTGAGCTCGCATGCCAGTTGCAGACGTAAACAATGCGTTAATCATAATTTCCTTCTCTATCCCTGATTACGAAGGCCCCTCACAGGCCAAAGACTCGTGGGGAGACGCCATCAGGCCTCTAAAATATAAATTATTTGGGAACACTACAAAACTTCAGGCATCAACAACATCCTGATAGAAGGAGGGAACTAGTAGATGAGAGACAACGATGCACCTTAAAGACTGCCCATAATCTCAGGCAGCGACGCAACTCCAGCTGTTTCAATCGTTCAACAGCCATCGGCTTCTGCAAAGCAGTCCAGCCCTAAATAAACAGTGACAACTACAGTTCCCTTTTCGGCTCTCTAACAGAGCCACGCCGCTAGACTATCATACAGTTTTTTTTTTGTCAACTAAAAAAGTGCCTCTCTTATTTCATCCTTAATCTAGCAGAATTTCATCCTAACTTCCATTAGAATCCATATTCCTACAACATCATTATAATAACCCTCAATTAAACAAGCTATTGATACAATACCCTAAACGAATAATTTTAAACCGCCAAATATCGGAATTGGTTAATACTCAACATCTGAACTATCAAAATGAACCTAATATAACCCTAAAAACGCGATTTGAAATTATCACCGATATGGAAGTTATTGAAAATCCGCCATTTTTCAAATCGCTAAAAACTGATAGACAATTGAACATTTGGATTGTAGCTCCCCAAAATTAAGTTTGCAACAACCTAATTTTGAGGTGAATAAACACACTTCTCGAAAAAACTTGCTTTTTCGGCGTTTAATGTGTTACTTTCTGAACTCTAAAGTTTTGCAAATTAAGTTTTATTTAGTTCAGGCTTAATCTTGGGAATTTGGAGATCAGCCACTTCAAAATATTTTAATACCAACTCTGGCATGTTTTCAACTAGCTAAAATATACTTCACCTCCCTAAATGTTTTGCAAAGTTTTGCAAATTCAAGTCAGTTGAGAATGTGAATCATCAATTACATCGATCTCTGAATCCCCAGGTTACACCCCAAAAAGCACTAACAGCAATTGTAAGCTATTAAGCCAGAAAACCTTAGTACAATAAATTTTAAGGACGTATATATACAATGATTGAACATGATGTGCTCGTAATCGGTGGAGGCTTAGCAGGCATGAGTGCTGCTCTCCACGCAAAACAGGCTGGAGCAGATGTAGCAATGCTTTCAAAAGTTTATCCAACACGTTCACATTCAGCAGCCGCGCAGGGTGGCATCAACTCCGCTATAGGAGTTGAGGATTCTTGGGAAGTACATGCCTACGAAACAGTCAAAGGGAGCGATTTCCTAGGAGATCAAGACGCCATTGAAATTCTATGCCGAGAAGGCATTGAGGACATTTTTGCACTCGAACATTACGGGGTCATCTTCGATCGAGATAGTGAAGGACTTATCCACATGCGTGGTTTTGGCGGAACGGACAAAAGTCGGACTTGTCATGTTGGAGATATGACTGGGCAAACCATACTACATGTTATTTACGAACAACTCCTTAAGTTGGAAGTCCAATCTTACAATGAATGGTTTGTCACAACCCTGTTGATGGAAGATGGAATATGCTGTGGCGCAATTGCTATGGAAATGACCAGTGGCAAACTAGAAATCATTAAAGCTAAGTCTATCATTCTTTGCACTGGCGGGTGCGGTCGTGTCTATGAGCCAAGTACTAATGGGCTGATAGTAACGGGGGATGGGCTATCCTTAGCCTATCGTGTAGGCGCAGTGCTTATGGATATGGAAATGGTACAATATCACCCAACCACTTTGCCCGCTAATGGTTTCCTCATAACAGAAGGGGCACGAGGTGAGGGAGCATATTTGCTAAACGCCAATGATGAGCGTTTCATGCTAGATCCACGTTATGAAGCTACCACGCTGGCGGAAAAAGCATCGCGTGATGTCGTTTCGCGTGCAGAAACAATCGAAATTCGAGAAGGACGTGGAATAAATGGTTGTGTCTTATTGGACTGTCGTCATATTAAGGATCGCATCTTGGAAGCTTTTCATCAAATTTCCGAGCTCGCAAAGGACTATGCCGGTGTTGACATAACGAACGAACCTCTGCCGGTCCGTCCAGGGATGCATTACATTATGGGCGGCATCAAAACCGACACAGANGGTCGTTGCTATAGGTATAANGGTGAAGGNATCACTCCNCTCCCAGGCTTGTATGCTGCTGGCGAGACGGCTTGTGCTTCCGCACACGGAGCTAATCGACTAGGAGGAAACAGCTTACTAGATTGTGTTGTCTTTGGCCGAAGAGCTGGAGCACACGCGGCCCAATATGCTAGTAACACTAAAGATATTAGCATCTCCNAACAAGTGATTAAAACCGAAGAGCAGAAAATTGTTGATCTCTTTGCTCGTACAACCGACGAACGTCCGGCAACATTAAGATTGGAAATGGGTAATATTATGCACGAGTTCACTGGCGTATTTCGAGACGAATCAGGATTGCTCGAATCACAGCGCCGAATTGGACTGGTAAGAGAACGCTATCCCCAAATCTCTGTTGACGATAAAGGCAGAATATTCAATACTGATTTAGTAGCAGCTCTAGAGCTAAATTATATGCTCGATTGTGCAGAGACAATTATTGCTAGCTGTCTTGCGCGTCAAGAGAGTCGAGGTGCACACACACGTACCGATCATCCTACACGAGACGATGAAAATTGGCTTAAACATGTGGTTGTCTACCANACAGATGAAGGCCCTGCGGTCGATTATTTACCAGTAACCATCACTAAATGGCAACCAGAGTTGCGGCAATATTAAGAATTTGATTTAAAAGGAGCCAAACTAAAGATGATTCAAGCTAAACTAAAAGTTTATCGCTATAATCCTCAAAAGGACCAAGAGCCGCACTATGACACTTACATAGTGGATGATTTACCTGACTTTGCTACAGTACTGGATGCACTTATTAAAATCCGTGAAGAAATAGATGGCACATTGACCTTGCGCTGTTCCTGCCGAAGTGCGGTTTGCGGCTCATGTGCCTTTCGGGTGAATGGGCATGCTAAGTTAGGATGTAAAACCAAACTGTCAGCGCTCGCACCCAATGGCGAGGAAATTTGTGTAGACCCAATGGGTAACATGGAAGTAATTAAGGATCTCGTAACTAGTNTGGACACATTTTGGGACAAGCTNCGGCAAGTCAAACCATGGATTGAAATCGAAGGTGAACCACCGGAACGTGAGTATAAAGTTCCACATAGCAAGATGGTAGAGTTACAACAACCAATGAACTGCATCATGTGTGGAGCGTGTGTAAGTGACTGCACAGTATTAGAGGTGGATGAAAAATTTTTGGNCCCAGCTGCACTCGCCAAAGCTTACCGAATCGTTGGTGATCCTCGTCATGCTCCAACTAAAGAATCCCTAATAAACCTAAGTCAAGANGGAGGTATTTGGGATTGCACTCGTTGCATNGAATGTGTGCAAGTTTGTCCAAAANNTGTTGCACCGATGGATCNAATCATCAAGTTGCGTGAACTAGCNATCAAGGAGAAGCTAACCAAAAACGTGGGCGCGAAACATGTGATTCATTTCACCGAAAGTGTATCACATAGCGGTACAATTGATGAACGCACTCTACCCGTTAAAGCTGCGGGCTTAGGTTGGGCTATAAAAAACACAGGTACTGCAATCAAAGCAATATTGAAAGGGAAAATTAAACCTCCCCTTCCGGGTACCCACTCATCAGTCACAGAAGTAAAGGACATACGCCGCATTCACACAGAACTGGAGAAAAAACCTTAAACAAATATATGAAGTGAATAACATATGGTCCATCACAAGCCAATGTACACATCCCAAATATTGCCCCGAAGAGGACAGAATACACCAAATTTGTCTTTTAACTCGGAAAAAGGCCAAATTGATAGAAACCCAACATCTTTGCCGATTAAGCCCCTACGAGCTTTCAAGAAAAAAGTAATATCATATATGGATCGATAAATCACAACTGATATAGGAGTAAATCTACATGAGAGTTGCTTACTTCCCTGGCTGTGTAGCCAAAGGGAATTGTCCTGAACTGAACCAAGCCACCAAAAAAATTGCACCGATGCTTGGTATTGAATTGGTTGAACTCACTGGTGCTCCCTGCACAGGTGCAGGTGTTTTAGAATCACAAAATCCAGTGCTTGCAGATACTTACAATGCTAAAACTCTCGCGCTCGCTGAGGAATTAGATTTACCATTGATGACAATCTGTTCAACCTGCATAGGTTGTCTACGTAAAAGCAATAAGAAACTGTCTGACAATGAAGGTTACCGTGCAGAAGTAAACGCAGTGCTTGAATCTGGCGGGCACACTTACCATGGAGGTGTTGATGTCACACATATTCTCTACGTTATCATCAAAGAAGTTGGTATTGATAACCTTCGCGATATGGTAAAGAAACCCTTGACAGATCTGCGCATTGCACCATTTTACGGTTGTTACATACTTCGTCCCGCTGACATAATGGGGATTGACGATCCTGATAATCCAACTTCAATGGAAAGAGTAATTGATGCTTTAGGCGCAACTCCAGTGGACTACAGCGGTAAAACTCGCTGTTGCGGTTTTCCAATTGGGTTAGAAAACGAAGAAGCATCATTCAAAATGGCAGGAAAACACATTGGTGAAGCCAAGGATAAAAGTGCTGATTGCATGGTAACACCCTGTCCATTATGTCATATGAATCTTGACCTCCAACAGCCTGGGGTTAGTCGGGTAATCAACCGACAGCTTGACATGCCAATTTTGCACCTTCCGCAAATGGTCGGCTTAGCACTTGGTATATCACCGAAAGAGCTAGGCTTTAATAAACATATGATACCAACTCAGAATGTACTAGCAAAGCTGGGCATATAACATTGTTCAAAAGAAATTAATTCGGTGATACAAAGCAAATGACCGAGACTTTAAGAAGCTGAATTATCTCTTTTATTAAACAAAAACGTCACTTACCCCTTGAAGGCCTGAGTTAGCTGTCTTCCGGGTTGAGAATAGCTTTAAGGTATTCCTTTCTCATCAATGCGATATGAGAAATGGAAATTTCCTTAGGGCAAACGGCCTCGCACTCACCATGGTTTGAACAATCACCAAAACCTTCTTCATCCATTTGCTTAACCATTTCTACCACCCGTCTTTTTCCTTCGATTTGCCCTTGAGGAAGTGAGGCAAGATGTGCGACCTTAGCCCCAACAAACAGCGAAGCGGAAGCATTTGGACAAGCAGCGACACAAGCGCCACAACCAATGCAAGTAGCAGCATCCATAGCTCGCTCAGCGGAATTCTTGGACACCAGCACAGCATTTGCATCTGGAGCTTCGCCAACATATAAGGAAACATAGCCAGCAGAAGTGATAATTCGGTCAAACGCACTTCGATCCACAACTAGATCTTGTATAACGGGAAAGGCGTTAGAACGCCAAGGCTCAACTGTAATAGTATCTCCATCTTCAAATTCACGCATATGAAGTTCACAGGTCGCAGTGGCTTGCTTGGGGCCGTGGGCCACACCATTAATTACCAAGCTGCACATCCCACAAATTCCTTCACGACAGTCGTTGTCGAACTCAATAGGGTTTTCTTCCCGTCTAATTAGATCCTCATTTAGTTTGTCCAGCATTTCAAGAAACGACATATCAGAAGAAACACCATTAACAGTGTATGACACCATTCCACCTGAGCTGTTTGCATTTTTTTGACGCCAGACCAATAAATTTAACGTCATATCTTTCATTGAAAACACCTTGCTAACTTGATACATTCACTCCGTTTTTACTTATAACTTCGCTGAGTTAGATCCACGTTCTCAAAAGACAGAAATTCCTGGGAATAGGAAGGTGCTTTCCCCTCACCCATATATTCCCATGCTGATACATAACTGTAATCCTCATCATTACGAAGTGCTTCCCCTTCGGGAGTTTGGCTTTCTTCACGAAAATGTGCGCCACAAGATTCCCTTCGATTCAACGCATCCAATGCCATTAACTCCCCCAATTCCATATAATCAGCCACACGTCCAGCAAACTCCAGATTCTTATTTAGCATATCCTGATCACCCCCAACCTTGACATTCTCCCAAAATTCCTCACGCAACTCACGAATTTCTCTTATTGCGCGTTCAAGCCCCACTCCTTCACGTGACATACCAACATAATCCCAAAGAATACGTCCGATTTCCTGGTGAAATTCCTTCACCGTTCTTTCTCCTTTGATGGAGAGAAGTTTTTCAACTTTCCCATGAATCTCTGCTTCAGCATCTTTGAAAGCTGGGTGCTCGGTGGTAATCTTCGGCAATTCGTCACCTGCAATGTAATCTCCAATAGTGGATGGAATGATGAAGTACCCATCAGCCAAACCCTGCATTAAGGCACTTGCTCCAAGACGGTTTGCTCCATGATCAGAGAAATTTGCTTCGCCAAGAACATGTAAACCAGGAATTGTACTCATTAGATTATAATCGACCCATAACCCTCCCATTGTATAATGAACTGCGGGATAAATGCGCATCGGTGATTCATAAGCATTTTCACCTGTAATCCTCTCGTACATACCAAACAAATTACCATATTTTTCTCGGACAGTTTCGACTCCAATGTGCTCTATAGTACCAGCAAAGTCGAGATAGACAGCCAAACCTGTTTCACCAACCCCCCGCCCTTCGTCACAAACAGCCTTAGAGTTTCTCGATGCAACATCACGTGGCACGAGATTCCCGAAACTCGGATATTTCTTTTCAAGGTAATAATCCCTTTCTTCTTCTGGAATATCATTCGGCAGACGTTTATCGTCTTTATTCTCAGGTACCCAGATACGCCCATCATTCCTCAACCCTTCGCTCATAAGTGTTAGTTTAGACTGATGATTGCCAGAAATCGGAATACAGGTTGGGTGAATCTGGGCAAAGCATGGGTTTGCAAATAAAGCCCCACGTTTGTAACAACGCCATATAGCTGTAGCGTTAGAATTCATGGCATTTGTAGACAGGTAGTAAGCATTACCATAACCACCCGTTGCCAGCAACACCGCATCTCCAGCATAGGACTCAATTTGCCCTGTGATGAGATTCCGAACAACAATTCCTCGAGCTTTGTCATCAACAGTAACAAGGTCCAGCATTTCCCTTCGTGGGAATATCGAGATGCCTCCAGCATTAACCTGACGCATCAAAGACCCATAAGCACCAAGGAGTAGCTGCTGTCCTGTCTGACCACGACAGTAAAATGTGCGAGATACCTGTGCACCTCCGAAAGATCTATTTGCTAGATGCCCTCCATATTCACGTGAGAATGGTACCCCTTGCGCTGCACACTGATCAATAATGTTTGCACTTACCTGGGCGAGGCGGTAAACATTNGCCTCTCGAGACCGATAATCACCACCTTTGAGGGTATCGTAAAATAGACGCCACACGCTATCACCATCATTATGATAGTTTTTGGCCGCATTGATACCACCCTGTGCGGCAATACTATGAGCTCTCCTTGGGGAATCTTGAATGCAAAAACTTTTGACNTGATAACCTAATTCGCTGAGTGATGCAGCAGCAGAAGCACCGGCCAGACCTGTTCCAACAACTAAAACAGTAAAATTCCGTTTGTTTCCAGGGCTAACCAGCTTCATATCAAACTTATGCTTGCCCCACTTTTCCGTTAGAGGACCACTGGGTACTTTTGTCTCAAAAGCCATTACAACATCATCCCCTATAAAACCCTATTTTTGTTCCAATATAAATTAAGACAGGAATCGCAAGAAATCCAAAACCGAGACAGGAAGAAATGAAAATGCCAAGGACTCGGACCATTGCGGTGTATTTCGAGTTGCTCATCCCAAGCGATTGAAAAGCACTCCAAAATCCATGCCTTAAGTGCATACCGAGCATAAACATCACCGCGACGTAACCAATAACATAAGATCCCTTTCCAAACTTCTCGTGAACTAATCTGTAAAGATCCCTAACAGACTCATGGCCAATTTCTACAGTATATTTCGCACCAAACTTAAAATTGATTAAGTGTACAACGACAAAAACAAGCAAAATCATTCCGGTGATAATCATCGATGTTGAAGCCATTGATTTCTGGCTCGGTGATCCAGCGTTGCCTTTAGAAATATAGCCGATAGGACGCGCTATTTTCTTCTTGCGAGTCACGGAAATCGCAGTTGCAACATGAACAACGAAGGCTCCCAACAAAATGAACTCTGCAACATAAAGTAATTCTCCAAAACCGGTTAGGAAATGTGCGTACTTGTTATAGGGAGCAGAATCAGGAACAAGTAACAAAAAATTACCAGTTAAATGCTCGACGAGAAAGCCACAAAAAGCCANCCCAGTCAAACCCATTAAAAATTTCTTTCCTACTGAAGATTTTAGCATCGACATCATCATACNNAATNACACCATACTGTTTTNGAGCATATGCTATTTGGCAGTCTAAACATGGCAGCNTACACCAAAATTGAACCTAGACCAAGCCAGTTAAACCAGAAGATCTAGGTATCAAATCCAAATANCTCTCCACCAAATAAAATAANAGAGGAGTACTAGACAATTTTGTTATGCCAGAACTATTTCCACTTAAGCATTCCATTCCCAAATTGTCAAACGCTCACACCACCAATTCTATTTGGACTTCCAGATTCGGCTAATTTATGATAATATGGGACTCTTATTCCACCCTATCCCACTTAATTTGTTTGGAGGCGCTTACATTTAGGTCCAAGGAGCAACGATAAAGAGGGAGAATTCTAAGAACAAACAAATTAACTTTAGTAACACATCAAGCTAACTTAGTCAAGTTAAACGAGAGCTGAATGGTGATCCGAAAAGCAATTATTTTTGACATGGATGGAGTGGTCATAAACAGTGAGCCACTCTATGACCTTGCCGATGTAGATTTTTTGAGAAGAAAAGGCATTACCTATAACCGAGAATCGATAGCTAACACTCTACTAGGAAAGAGTTTACGAGATACAACACAAATACTTAAGGATATACATAGTATTACTGGAACCACACAAAATCTAATGGAGGAACGATTAGACCTTATAGAAGAGTTATATCAATCTTCACTGTCTTACATTACAGGGTTTTTAGAGATCCATCAATATTTGGTAGAACGAAGCATCAAAACCTGTATCGCGACTGCCTCTCATAACCGCTTACTTGACGTTGCGGATAAAAAATTAGGTTTATCGAATATTTTCGGACAGTATATCTTCAAGATCTCAGACGTAGGCGATAAATCAAAGCCAGATCCTGCAATTTTTTTGTATGCCGCCGAAAAGCTGGAAACAAAACCTGAGGAATGTTGCGTAATAGAGGATTCTCCAAACGGTATTATGGCAGCTAAGAATGCGGGGATGTATTGCATTGGAATAACAACTTCCAGAACAAGCAAAGACCTAGGNCTAGCTGACGTTGTTGTCTCCTCACACAACGAAATCATCCAGCTTTTCAAACAATCTGAATAGAATAAAAAAAACATGAAATCANACCAAACTACAGGAATCCAAAAAGGATTAACAAACTACGGAGATCCTGAATTCAGCATTTACATACGAAAAGCCTTTGCTAAGGCTATGGGATACACTGAGGATGAACTCAATAGACCAATTGTAGGGATTGTTAACACTTTTAGCGGATTTAATAGCTGCCATCAGAATTTTAGTGACCTAATTGAAGCATTAAAAAGAGGCATTCTCTCTCAAGGAGCACTNCCGATTGAATTTCCAACAATCTCCCTTGGTGAAATTTTCACCTCTCCAACCACAATGATGTTCCGTAATCTGATGGCAATGGATACTGAAGAAATGATTAAAGCTCAGCCGATGGATGGAGTAGTGCTGTTAGGCGGGTGTGACAAAACGGTACCAGCCCAATTGATGGGTGCGCTNAGCGCTGACAAGCCGACAATCTGTTTGGTAGCGGGCCCAATGNTTACAGGAGATTACCAAGGAGAAAGACTAGGAGCGTGTACGGACTGCCGACGNTTCTGGAGAGAATACCGAGCAGGACACGTGGATGATGAACAAATNGAGTTAATCAATAACCAGTTATGTTCGAGTACCGGAACCTGTATGGTAATGGGAACNGCCAGTACAATGGCGGCACTAGCAGAGGCCATGGGCATGATGTTACCAGGAGGAGCAGCNATTCCAGCAGTGATGGCCGAACGACGCCGACANGCTGAAGCCACGGGCAGAGCAGTTGTAGCGGCAATACAGAAAGATTTAAGGCCATCTCGTGTTTTGTCAAAACGCTCATTTGAAAATGCAATTCGCGTCTTGATGGCTATCGGGGGCTCAACGAATGCTATCATTCATTTAACTGCTATAGCAAAACGAATTGGGATTCNGCTTACCCTCACTGATTTCAACCGAATTGGAGACCAAACACCAGTTTTAGTTAACCTGAAGCCAAGTGGGAAATACTATATGGAAGATCTCGCTAAATCTGGCGGCATTCCAACTGTGATGAAAGAACTAGAAGATTCTCTCCACTGTCAAGCAGCCACCATAAACGGCAAGACCATCGGAGAGAATCTAATGGAANTTTCGTCACCACCTGAATGGCAAGATGTGATTAAAACTAGAAATAATCCTCTGTTAGAAGGGAGNGGGCTGACATGCTTGTTTGGAAACTTAGCACCAAATGGCGCTATTATTAAGCGCTCNGCGGCTTCACCTCACCTGCTCTATCATCAGGGTCCCGCTTTGGTTTTCAAATCAATTGAGGATTTACATAACCGAATTGATCAACCGGATCTACACGTCACAAATAACCACGTGATTGTGCTTCAAAATGCTGGTCCAGTCGGTGGACCGGGAATGCCAGAAGCCGGTTACCTTCCCATTCCCAAGAAACTCCTACGAACAGGTATCAAGGACATGGTTCGGATTTCGGATGCTCGTATGAGCGGCACTGCATTTGGTACCGTTGTCCTACACATATCTCCAGAAGCAGCGATCGGAGGCCCACTAGCAACTGTACAGGATGGAGATATGATTGAACTAGATGTGGAGAACAAAAGCATACAACTTCTTATTGATGACAACGAACTAAGGAGAAGGACAGACAACATTAACCTACCCGAGCCGCATTTCCAAAGAGGGTATGGTGTTCTATACACCAATCACGTCGAGCAAGCCCATCTTGGATGCGACTTTGATTTTCTTTAGTTTTTTGTTCCAAATCATCAGAAAAATTAATCAGAGATAAATAACATTGAATAAATATAACAATAAGTTTACCTTNCTATTTGAAAGAAAGAGGCACAAATGGTAGATTCGCTAGCGGGTATACGCGTTTTAGATCTAACACGGATTTTAGCTGGCCCTTATGCGACAATGATTCTCGGTGACTTAGGTGCAGAGATCATTAAAATTGAGCGTCCTGATATAGGAGACGAAGCACGTGGGTTTGGTCCGTTTAAAAATGATTTTAGCCTGTACTTCATGAGCATTAATCGAGGTAAGAAGAGTGTAACTCTAAACCTGAAAGACCCTCGAGGGAAAAAAATTTTCCTCGATCTCGTCAAAAAATCGGATATCGTGATCGAAAACTTTCGTCCTGGNACCATGAAGAAACTTGGTTTGGATTACCAAACACTCAAAGAACACCATCCTTCGCTAGTTTACGCTGCCTGTTCAGGATTCGGTCAAACTGGCCCATATGCCACAAGAGGTGCCTATGACATNATTATACAAGGCATGGGAGGTATCCTCAGCATCACAGGCGAGCCGAACCGCCCGCCTGTACGAGTCGGCACTTCGATTGGAGATATCACCTCTGCTTTATTCACAGCTATTGGTATTTTCTCCGCACTACGCTATCGAGATCAAACAGGCGAAGGTCAATTGGTGGATGTTGGTATGCTTGATTGTCAAGTAGCCATCTTGGAGAACGCGCTGATGAGATACTTTTCAACCAATGAGATCCCCCAGCCGCTAGGGCGGAGGCATTCATCGATTACCCCATTCGAGGTTTTTGAATCCAAGGACAATTATGTCGTTATTGCCATCGGCAATAACGAACTATGGGAAAAATTTTGTCAACACATCAACAAACCGGATCTCATTAACGATCAAAGATTTTGCACCAATGCCCTGCGAACAGAAAACCACGCACAACTCTTTCCAATTTTAACCGAAATCACAACCCAATTTACAACCGACCATTGGATCAAATCGATGGAGTCGATTGGTGTGCCATGTGGTCCTGTCAATACCATCGACAAGGTTGTCACTGATCCACAAGTATTAGAACGAGAAATGATTGTGGAAGTGGAACACGAAACAACTGGNGCCTTAAAGATTCCAGGCATCCCAATTAAGCTATCAAAATCCCCCGGTCGTATTGAGCATCCAGCACCTAACCTAAGTCAACATACCATGGAAGTACTNAAAGAGTTACTGGATATGGACGAAACCGAAATTGAAACACTAAAACAGAATAAAGTTATTTAAATTTTGGATAAGTCCAAATATTTATGTNCCAATAGCGAGTGAAGATTTTCAACGATTATGAAGGAGACATCANCATCCATACAGGGCAAGGATAATNTCCCCATTGAATGGTTACCAATTCTAGCTTANCACAAGATAGGNACTCAGAAAGAACTTGGAATTACTTGGATAGCGCCGTCGGTCTTCGAGAAGCAGATTGCGTTTTTGCACAGCGAACAGTATCAAACCGTATCTCCAAACGATTTAACAGAAGCTTTGTTAGAAAAGAGGAAACTACCCGAAAAATCCGTCATGATAACTTTTGATGATGGATATGAAAGTTGCTACACCCACGCCTTTCCGATCCTAAAGCGTTATGGATTTACCGCCACTATCTTCATGTTAGCCGGATACGTGGGGAAGTGGAATTCTTGGGACGCGAGACTTGGATGGAAACGCTTCAAGCATTTAAGCAGAGAACAAATCATTGATCTTGATCTGGAGGGTTTTACATTCGGCTCTCACGGACTAAACCACCTGTTCTTAACNCTCCAACATCATNAAACTATTCAAACAGAACTCAAGATGTCTAAATCAATTTTAGAAGACATCCTACAAAAACCGATCGACTGTTTTGCATACCCATACGGAAATTACAACTCTAAAANCACACAGTTAGTTAAAGAGGCAAACTACCNCATCGCATTCAGCCTAAACCCTAGTCCACAGATCNCCAATAGTCAAACCTACTATCTACCGCGTATGGGAATCTATCTGTGGGACACCTTAAACACTTTTAAAACGAAATTACGACAAAATGGAGAAATGAGATTTCGAATTGAATGTACCAAAAATATTCTGATCAACCGCTTGACATACGGNAACTTAATTCGATTTTATGCTAGTTCCAACTAACTAGNAAGAGTCTAATTATAAGACCAAACATACATAAAGTTATTCCTTAAAAACAAATCNCAGACAAGGTAGATGNTCCCACACATTCTGTANCAAGTATCACGCATTTTTGGTGATGGACCTTTAACTAGTCAAGATTGTCGACAGATAATAGATTCCTGTTCCTCGTTATCATTTTCCGATCAGATGCGAGTTTGGACACGTTTGATCTGTTTGCAACCTATTCTCAAGGCTATNAACCAGCACATTCCCAAAGCGCCGGGTAGAATCGTCGNCCTCGGTAGCGGTTACGGAGTACTCAGTTGGTTATTGGCTTCCAGTAGGNAACAAGAAATATTGGGCATCGAGGTTTCTTTGCCACGCCTATCAATTGCCCAACAGATCACCAAGGATCTACCAAACCTAAATTTCCAACATGGAGACATTGCTAATGTAACNGTAGAACCAAGCTCCACAATTCTGTTAATCGATGTTTTGTGCCTTTTNCCTAGTGAAACACAACAACACATTCTTTTTTCTTGTGCAAACAGTCTGGTTGATAANGGTACTCTGGTATTGAAGGACAACACCACAACGCCAAAGTGGAAGTTTTATTATGCCAACTTAGAAGAAAGGATCAAACTTTTTCTTGGTATCTATAGCACACCGACTTTAAANCGACCTAACTATCTATCCCCTGATACATGGCGTAACCTAGTCACGAAATCAAATTTAAAGATTCGCGACGAATTCCNAGTCAACTCACTAGCTCCTTATCCAGGTATCATCTATATCTGNCAGAAGTCATCGTAACCCAGTAGCTAAANACCTACCTCAATAACCTCCATCCACACACCACGAGCAAATCCAGGATATTCTCCTTCACTAAAAGCAGGGTAATAGACACTTTCGCCAGCAAAATCGTGTACATTTTCGCCACCTCCACTATCAGGAATATGTACACGACAGACATGTTGTTGCTGNTTATATAGTTCAGTCAAAGTTGGCGTTCCCGGTTCAACACGGTAATACTCCAGAGCAGATTCATCCACCTCAACGCCAAGACCGGGTAATTCCGGCACCGAGATCATTCCACCTGACACTTCCAANCCCTCTTTCAGCAAATGATGCTCCCACAATTCGTGNCAAGTGATAGCAGGTAATTGCGAATGCGTCAAAATCGCCCCTAAATGCATAGCGTAAGCAGTAGTGATACCTGTACCTACCATCTGCAACCAAAAAGGTTTATCAAATGAAGCACATAAAGCACCAACACGCCTGGTCCCCGATGCTGNCCCACCAACCACAAAACCNCCACATACCCGAGCATGCAAACAATCTTCATTAAAATGCTCAACAATAGGGTTAATAACTGCTGTCTGCAACCGNCCGGCACCTTCCANATCGGTACCAAGATAAAACGGACTTTCGTAATAAGCAACATTAGGATGCTGATCCAGTTCTTGTAAAACAGGTATAGCACTATCTGCGCTTCGCAAGAACCCGTTGAAATCTATATCAAACTTATAGTTCTCTGGCACAACACTCCCAACTTTATGTATTTGATCAAAAATATCACGCCACGGACGTGCTTTCAGCTTAATCGATGTGTAACCACGCTGAATCGATTCTTTGGCTTCCTCCATCCAGTCTTCCGGCGGCATGTCAATGTCCCACCAAGAAATTGGGCANCGATCTCGAACCTTAGTTCCTAACATCTGGTAAGCAGGAACCTCTAAAGATCTTCCAACAACATCAAAAAGTGACATTTGAATACCAGTTCCAATACTATCATCTTGTAGAATCGCCAGCGGATTCTGACCAACAACACGCTCTATATTACTAGACTCATCCGACAGATTTTCACCATAACCAATAATTCCATTGTCCAATTCAGTGCGATAAACATAAACACGCTCACTATGCGTTAGCGCCCGATGCATATGTTTGCTAACACGATCACAATAAAAAGGAATATTTAATGTGTACATTTCAACTGTTTTAATTCTCATAATTGAAGAACCTCCAATGATTTTCTGAAAATCACTTAAATAACTGATTAAGACTAGATCTCACCTCAAGTTTTAATCATTCCCGCAAAATCAGATTGGTCTCCCTTATCATCACAGCACAGTTTTTTCACCGTTGACTATGTTTCACCTACATTTATCCTCTCTAACCGGATGATCCCCCTTCCATTCGAAAATTATACTTTCTGGATTAATCTCTGGATTTGGCAATTTGATAGTTGCCAAATCATTCTTACGTGATTTCCATGGAGTATCATGACTAGGAATATTGATATACTATTCCATATCAACATGGGGGTTCTACTCTGTCCCAAGAGGGAGTAAAATCTGCAACCATTTTGATTGGATTGATTGATCGACATCTAAAGCATTAACCGAAATCTCGGAAAATTTATGTTCCCCGCACATCCCAGTTCGAATTGTCAATTTGGCGTCTTTGCCACAACGCCAAATTCGGTAGCGTACAAACCTGATCAGCTCGGATACGCGGAATGGAACAGGAACTTACGGTATCCAAAAATCCCCCTTCTTANTGGTCTCAATNCATGGAAATAACNAANACAAATATTATTGGGNAATANGNGTCCTCTCACAGGAATAACCTCAAAGGTCTCAGCCAAGATTAAAACACATCTAACAGCTGTNAATTTCCCGCCTGCATCCTCCCAAAAGACCAAATCCNTTAACAGATCCAATACTAAAACAGAATATCATATATCNTAATAAAGTCAATCTTTAGANTANACATAAAACTNCCAATCAACCAGTANCAATATACTATAGAGACTTACTTCCAAAGAGACATACTTCNAATCATATATGANGNTGCTCTTGTAAACACCTTCCTGGCACAAAGACAAAACAACTATCAAATNTNAAAGGCACAGAGAGATCACCACACAACTATATTTCATACTCCGACCCGAAAGTAGTATCCCTTATAAATGCACATAAACTAGAAGTATAAAACGATCTAGAACTTAAGACTTGTATACTTGAAAACTAGACAGCTAGCTGCTATTCTGTTTAGGATAGATAAAGCGAATGATAAATGGTTACACCAAGGTAAAAGCCTACGCAACTCGATGATGAATATATAAGCTTTATACGAAACATAAAGAAGCGAGGAACTTGTGGATAAAATACTCTTACCAGCAACAAATGCTGACGGATTACCCATAGTCCCAATGAGTGACGAACAGAAGTATACCTTTGACTTGAAAGGCTGGATCACTTTACCCGGATTGTTAGATGAAGAACAACTCGACACGATTCGAACACACCAGATGAAATTCCTTTATGAACGTGATTCATTACCATTAGAAGAGCAAGACAATCACGGTGGTCCTTCTCAAATACTGTTAGACCATCCGGAGGTCGTAGGCGTGTTGAACGAGATCCTCTCACATCAAGGCTTGGCAACCGAGGATTGTTATGGGTTTCGATTCGATCACACCTATACCAGCCATCGGCAAACGGGACACGATAGATTCAATCCTCATGGAGGAGGAGGTTATTTCAATTTCAGCGGGAATTCGCATATCTACCAAATGCAGATGGGACGCATTCACGCTGGACTGACACGTGTAGTATGGGAATTAAACGAGGTGGAAGAAGGCGATGGAGGAACCATGTTTTTATCAGGTAGCCATAAAAGCGCATTTCCACGTCCCCCTGCACTGAGCAAACGGGATAGTCCATTGTGGGAATCGTATTCATGCCCAGCTGGATCGATAGTAATCTTTACGGAAGCACTATGTCATACAGGAACACTATGGACTAATGAAACACGGGATCGACTGTGCTTATTCACATGCTATAACACCATAAATGCAAAATGGGGTAAGGCGTGTCCTCCACAGGCAGTAATTGAATCCTTCCCACCCAAGCGACAGACGTTATTTCGTGGTATATGGCACGGGATGGGCGAAGTACCAGGAATCAATAAATACTACGGCGAAGCAAATACTGGAAGGTTTGGGTAAAATGAAGGAAAGATCAGTTAACGAAGAATTCGGAATAAAAACCAACAATGTAATTTGTAGCGATAACGCATTGCGAAAAAAGCAAAGGAGGGTAACTGCCAATTGGGTAACTGCCAATTGGAGAACTGCCACCTAAAACCTTTGGTCTAACTATCATAGCTAGATAACTGAACCCATAAGTTAGTATGACAACAATTAACACTAGAATGTTACCTAACGAAGAGAGTTGGTAATAATCTTTATAAATACTCGCAGCTACAAACCTAGAACATTCCTAGCCTCTATTAAGTAAAAAAAGGGCTAATCAGGCAAAGCCCGACAATCCTTCTGGCATAAGACGATATCTCTGACTCTCGTTCCACTTCGTCATAGCAACTACATAATCAAAATCGTCTGCCCAAATCTATGGAATCGATATCGGGTAATTTTTTTGCTTCATTACTTTAGGCTCCAAGCTCCAGTTTTGGCAATGTTTAAATAATAAGCTGTAGGCATAGGTCAACAACTGTCAAACCTCTTACATTAATTATGATACATACCGAAATTATGATACATACCGAGTTCCAGCTGATAAGAAACTAAATTTCATGGCATACCAACTCAATCCCTGAGCTTATGTTTCTTTGACTTAAACAAGGGGTTATTGTATTCTATCTACTGTTAATTTCCATTTTGGCTTGTACAAAGGATCCATTGAGCAAAGAAACAGATGATTAAATACACATCCTAGCAGAACTCGTATCCTCTTTAGTACCAAGGAATTTGAAACATGCAGATAAAATCGCTAATATGGCAAATTTCCAGTGTTCTCATGCTACTAGGGCTGACAACCATAATTGGGTGCGACGATAGCAGTGAGGAAGACGGACAATTAGATGATCTGCTGGAACTAATTAATTTCCAGCAAAATCAAATAGCGGGCCTGAATATGCGCCTGAGCTTACTGGAACCAACTGAGAAAGAGATCCTAAACCAATTGGGAATACTAGAGACTAAATTTAGCTCGCTTGAAAAGCTGCAGAATAACATGCAAAATCAGAACAAAGAGATTGGAAACTTAAGTGATAGAATCAATGAGCTAGCAGAGAACACAACCCTTGACGAATTGATAGATGCTGTGCTTGAACAGAGAGCACAAACAGGAAAACTCGAAAGCCGAATTGAGAATATAGAAAATAACACTCTGAATGCATTGCTAAACACAATTACTATCCAGACTCAGAAACTTAATGATGTAGAAAATCTTATCGCTCAACTGTCAAAAAAGCCTGATATCAGCAATTTAGTAGAAACTGCGAACCAACAAACAAAAGAGATCAACAACCTCCAAAATCAAATTAGGGAGTTGAAAAACATAGCAGACACTAATAAGCTGGCAGACACAATTGAAGAGCAAGGACTCATTCTGACGAATTTGGAAGCTCGTATTCAAACAATAGAAAGGGGTAGTAACCCTGTTACAACAACTCCGATCAAAGAGAAAGAAGAAATTGGAGAGATAGAACCATCGGTAAAAGAAAAAGACATGGTATTTATCCGCTCAGGACTATTCAAGATGGGAGACTCCTTTAAAGAGGGAGACCCCGACGAGCAACCAACCAAGACAATCCACATTGAAGCCTTTTACATGGACACACACGAAGTCACAGTTGGGGAGTATAAGGCTTTCATCGAAAAAACTGGAAACGATGAATTAGATTGGGGGAAAATTAAGAAATATTCACCAACCGACAATCATCCAGTTGTTTATGTCACTTGGCATGATGCCATGAACTACGCTTTATGGGCAGANAAAAGGCTGCCAACAGAGGCCGAGTGGGAATATGCTGCTCGCGGAGGGCTTATAAGTAAACGCTATCCATGGGGTGATGACATCTCAATTATAAATGCTAACTACGAAGGCAAAGTTAAACGTACCTCACAAGTAGGATCATACGCACCAAACGGTTATGGTCTTTACGATATGGTTGGAAACGCTTCCGAATGGTGTTTGGACGAGTATAATGAAACATTCTACACCACAGATTTNACTAAAAATCCTTTTTCAGGTGGACGCATAAAACAAATCACCTCCAACTTTGAGGGAATCCAGAGTTTCCGAGTCATTCGTGGTGGCTCATGGTCTGGCAACAAAGACGATCTAAGAGTCGCAAACCGAAACTCACGTCCGCCAAAAGACGAAGCTCGGATTTTCGGTTTTAGGTGTGTAAAGTCGATCAAACCTCTAGATCTAATCAATTGGAACGGCTAAGTCGAGTTACAAACCATGCGAATCAAATTTTACGTCAATCGTGAAAGCTGAGATCGATCACATTCACAAGGAAAAACACCCAAAGACGATTTNCCTTCCCACAACTAATTGCTCAAAACACATGGTGACAGTATTTACTGAAGCCCCCCATTGGATAATAAATACTANAAACAATCTACGGATTCTGTGGATTTCACCGCTCTACTAAGCTATCAAAAATGACTTGGAAAACCCCTCAGANCTTAGCTTAGCAGACCAACAAATAAATGTAGNGATATCTGTGAGTGACAATTTCAACGAACCTGCCGTTTTAAAAAGCCACCTAAAAATTTAAGACCCCAACACAGGACATCCGAAGAATATGGTGCTTATTCCTGCGGGAGAATTCGGAATGGGTATGGACGCTGATCAAATACCTGAGCCTCTTCAGCCAGAAAAACAATATCTCCCTGATGCAAAAGCAAGTTGGTTCGAAAATGAGACTCCGCGACATAAAGTTCGCCTGGATGCTTTTTATATAGATATCTATGAAGTATCCAATGCTCAGTCTAAGAAATTTATCAAAAAAACTGGATTTTATANAACTTTGTGTTGGAACACATCTAATTTTGGTATTGGAACACATCTAATTTTGCCCCAAATCATCCTGTGGTTGAGGGCATTTGGCATGATGCTATGACCTATGTCGAACAGGCAAGTAAACGATTACCAACCTAAACTGGTCAAATAAGAACGTTAACGATGGATATAAATACACTGTCCCCGGTTGGATATTTCCCCCCCTAGCGATTATGGATTGTATGATACGGCAGACAATGTGTTTGAATGGCGTTTTGAATGGTATGGTGTCGGCTACTATGCAAAATCGCCAGAGTACGATCCAACGGGACCAATGTCAGGGACTATGCGTGTCACACGCGGTAGTTCTTGGAATTATCCTCCGAATCGCATGCGAGTTTCTCGCCGTATTGAAAAGCATCCAACCAGCATGCTTGACTATGTTGAATTTCGTTGTGTCAAANTTGTACCTTAGCCTCTTGTCGTTTCCGTTATTCACCTATTTGCCCGGGTTGAAAGCAAATTCGGACCATCACCATGCGCCTTTAATCGAATAGTCTGCATCTTAACCAGAAAATTGCTTATTATCCGTGAATATTGTATGCTAACGTATGATAGGATTCCGCAGGGTTCTTTATCATTTATTCATCAAACAGACCATTTATGAAGGTTAAATTGTATATGGCAACTAAAAGTGCCAAACAACAAGCATCAATTATCGGACTTCTCTTTGCGATTGTTTGTTTTATGAGTTGTCAAAGAAGTTCAAACAATCTTGGAGTTACTGAAAACATGGAGAAAGACAAAACTGACGTGACAGAAAAAATTGTGTTAACAGATGAAGAATGGAAACGCAGATTGACACCTGAGCAGTATCGCATACTGCGTCAGAAAGGTACAGAGAGGGCCTTTACCAATGAAATGAAACACCTTGGTAAAGGTTCATTCGTGTGCGCCGGATGTGAAAGTGAGCTTTTCGTATCTGATACCAAATACGATTCCGGTTGCGGATGGCCTAGTTTCTATGACACGGTTGATAAAAACAATATCACTCAAGAACTTGATTNTTCTTTCTCTATGAAACGGATAGAGGTATTATGCAGCCGTTGTGGTGGACATTTAGGTCACATCTTCAACGACGGCCCNCAACCCACCGGGTTACGTTATTGCATTAACGGTGGTGCCATTAAATTCCAGAAAGATGACGAAGACAACAAATAATTNGTATCCTCTTAGCAAAAGTAAGGCTCTATACTTTCCTATACATTACACACCTAATAAATTGGCAGAGCTACATTAGCAAAGATCCATAGTATCCTTCAACGAGAATCCTTTTAAATTCCAAACATAAACCATTTAAGTTTTTTTCATATGGCGATAGGATTGTTCAATTAGTCGCCGCTCTCTTTGGCTCTGTATCACCTCTTGTTCGATTTTTACCGGATCCCAATCAGACAAAAGCTGCTCCTGTAAGTCCTGAGTTATGGAACTATAATTGGTCTCTTGTGCAAGATCGTGAAACTCGTTGGGATCTTGATTTAAGTCGTAGAGCTGTGGGGATTCCCCTAAGCTATAGTGCAGTTTGTAATGCCCGCGGCGGAACATAGCTGTCGGCCGAGCAACGCCATGCGCACAGTACTCTGAAAATGCACAGTCTTTCCAGTCACTATCAGTTCCTTGCATCAACGGCAAAAGGCTACTGCCATCCAATTTGATTTTTCCGTCAGTTTCAGTTATTTCAGCTATAGTAGAAATTAGATCAACCAGAGAGACAACCTGCCCCACCCGTTTACCAGCCGGCAGATGNCCCGGCCATGAGATTTGTAACGGAACTCTGACGGATGCTTCGTAGAGGCTGGACTTCCTCCACATACCATGTTCACCATTCATCTCGCCGTGGTCACTACAATAAATAACCAGTGTGTTTTGATACTGATCCGTTTCCTGCAATACTTCTAANAATCGACCAATCTTCTCATCTAAATAGGTTACCAAACCGTAATATCCAGCTCTAGCACGAAGAACCAATTCCTCAGGAAACTCAATACAACCAAACATTTGACGCATCCTTCGGTGTACCGGGTGCTGGCTTTCCAAATGATTGGTTGGTATTTCCGGTAGATCNACTTGGTCCAATGGATAGAGATCCCAGAATCGNGATGGTACCACTAAGGGAAAATGAGGAGCAATAAAAGACACATTGAGCGCCCAAGGTTTTTTGCTATCTTTAGTTTTCTGCAGATAAGCAGTGGCTTTTTCCTCAACTAGGTCATCGACCTGAATTTCCANTGTAGTACCAGGACCAGCTTGTTGGAGACCGCCCCAAGGGTGCTTAGCTACTAGCATCCCTTTTTCCCAATCTGGAGCNCCAACAGAAATCCCAGTTTTGGTCCAAATTTCGGCATGAAGGTCACGAGCCAATTGTTGACGGAAACCATGAAGTTGATCCAAGCCACAAAAGTGCTGTTTCCCTGCTAAAACAACATCATACCCTTTAGCACCTAGGAGATGAGCCCAAGTTGGTTGATCTGATGCCAGCGGACTCGCATTATCCCAAGTTCCAATATTATGAATATAACGACCAGTCATAAATGACATCCTTGAAGGNCAACAAAGTGGTGAGTTACAATAAGCATTATCAAAGGTCACTCCCTCCTCCGCCAGTCGATCCATATTTGGAGTTTGGACCAAAGAGTTCCCATAAGTTCCACTGTACATAGGAGCATGTTCATCCGACATAATCAACAAAATATTGGGTAGATTACTCTGATTTCCCATATGATTTACCTATCTTTCTCCAATTCGGGTTCAATGATTTTTCGTAGCCTAGACACCTTCGTTCTCCATTAAAAACTTAGTTTATAATACCAGTTAATTAGAGATCCCTNCAAACTAGCTGACTACATCTTGATACAAATTGATATATTTTGCAGATAAAGTTCATCCTAGTCAGTCCATTTCCAGTAGAATTGAGTTCGTTGTCTCACTCACTTGGCCCAGATAAAAACCTTCCATTCCTATTTCTCTTAAACAAGCAGGAATAGCTGGTTCTGTTCGGACAGCTTATTAATAATCTTCTGGCTAATAGCACTAAATTGGATTTGCAACTTGAGTAAAATTTTATTTTTGTTTAACAGTTACCAAGTCCAACATCCAAACCAACCAAACCCAAACTTCCNCCACTGGCTTTTAACTAATGGTGGAATGNAACTCCAAAAAACCTACATACTCAGATTACAACCACTACGAAGCGTACGTCCTCGGGCATGCAATTGCGCTGTAGACCATCCACGATAAACCTTTTATTCTCAACACCACCCACGAGTTCCTCAAAAAATCAGCAGTAGAGCACCACTTAGTCNCTCTCCCAAACGTGACTTTTCAGCCACATCNTTAAACANCTCCCAAAGAGAAACAACTAGATGAATGAAACAAAGACATCTTATNCAGACTAGTCAAGTCAATACNTGATCTCAGATCGGATCCCATATGGGCACCCTCTTTCACTTGGAGTGACCTTTAACTGTTAGCCGACTTTGGCTTGTNCCAAATTTCAATTCTTGCTATCATCTAAAAACTTTACAAATTAAGAGGAAACATGGAAAACAACACAAAGCGACAATTTTTGATTCTNAGTCTATTGANAGTNTATTTGGCATTTTTTGGTTTGAGNGTAATAGCTCAAGATGAGCATACGATCGTTCTCTATAACTTCGAGACAGGCAATGGAAAAACAGTTAAAGATCTTTCAGGGAAAGGTAACAATGGTAAATTTGAGGGAAAAAAGCTCCATTGGGGAGGAGGGAAATTTGGAGGGAGTTTAGTCTTTGGTGGTAATGCTACACAAGNCCATATCGTTGTACCGGATAATGAAAGTTTGTGGATAAAGGATGGTTTGACCGTCGAAATGTGGGTTTTTCTGAACTTTTGGTCGACGGCAGGGGGAACAGGAGTAACCAAAGAAAAATCCTATAAAGTTGGGCCACAAANTGGTGGAAAGACTGTCCTAATGATGACAACAAATGAAAAAGTTTGGGGGAAGGCAGGCATTACAAGCTCAACAGACATCCCACTCAAATCATGGCATCATCTGGCAGCAACATATGACGCGAAAACCGGCCAAGCAAAAGTCTACCTAGATGGTCGCCTTGATGGAAAAGGGAAAATTGGCGGAACTATCCAAGCAAATAACGATGTTCTGTGGCTAGGACGTGGTGCAGGACCATTTTTGGATGGACGAATGGATGAGGTGCGCATTTCTAACATTGCTCGGACGGAGAGAGAAATTATAACTCTGATGGAAAAAGGAATTGAGGGAATGTTAGAAATTAGTCCAAAGAGTAAATTAACTACAAGCTGGAGCTATTTGAAGACCAAACGCTAAGCCAACTCTAACACAAGACTATAACCCACGACCAAGATCTTTAGCGCAGGACATNAACCTTTCTATACCAAAACAGTTTATGGCGATTGCCATCACGATTCTCTTTAATTTTGCTGGTTGATACTTTTTGGTTTCAATGAGAATAACTCAACTGATCACAAACTAAACAGATATATCCAAATTGGAGTTTACAACTAAACTAAGACACAGTTTGCCAATTGTTCAAAGNTAGGTCCCGTCTAAACCGACACCTCATTTTCTCTGAGAACGGAAGAAAATCTCAATCTTTCAGCCTAATTGTACTTGCAATAACTTTTGTCTTCTTGTATTCTCTCTCGCTGAAATGCCTCTGAGGAATCTTGGGGACTATTTGTCTTTTAGTCTACGAATCTGAACAGAATATTGACCCACTAATAGGATATTCAATTTTGAAAGAAACAACATCATTNGATGAAAATAGTAAATCACAGGTAAGCACAGACTCACAGAAATATCAATTTGAAGCACTTGGATTTGCCAACTTGTAAAATCNTATTCCAGCAGATGAAATACAAGTTTATTTTAATGCCTTTGATGAGACGATGATTCAAGCTAATAATGGTGTCTCTCTGTATTACCAAGCAGTTAGTTTCAGCCTTACAGAGAACACTGATAAAAGTATAGTGACAAGATCCTTTTATCAGGCCAAAACGTCCCAAGTACTTAATCCCATTGAATCAGCCCCAAGTGATACTATTGTGTTTAACGTAAAACTCTATCACTCAGCCTTTGGAGAAGGAGTTGAACGACGTGGGATTTANCTCAATTATATATAAAAACTGCGAACGCAAACTTAAAAAACTATATTACACAACTTGTATAGGNGTGACGGTTCATCTGGATGGAAATATTACACTCCGGAGCTCTTCAAGGACGCTCCTCCAAAACGAATGCTATGATGTGGAGCTATCTTAATTGATCCTGTATCCTCATCTTGCCATGGAACCTTAGATCTGATGATCATCGACTGTCATACACATTTTTGGCGTTACCCAGGCGAACTAACCGATGAATTGGCAAGCGAAACCTTCATCATGCGCAACCAAAAGGTTGAGCTAAACATTACAGAGGAACAGCATAAAACTGATACAATCAAAGCAGATCGTGTAATTGTTTTCGGATTACGGGCTCCTCTCACCGGTTTCCTAACTGTGAACGACACGGTAGCGGAATACGTTCGGACCGATACAAAAAGACTAATCGGGTTTGCCGCTATTTGCCCAACTGAAGACAATGCACTATCAGAGGTTGATCGCGCCGTCAATGAACTGGGACTTAGAGGNCTAAAAATGAGTCCGATCTATGGTGGNTGGGATCCGCAAGATTCTCGAGCCANGTCCATATTTGCCAAAGCTGAGCAATATGGATTGCCCATTATGTTCCACCANGGCACAACATTCCCACGAAAAGCNCCACTAAANTATGCGAATCCTGTCTTGCTCGAAGATACCGCACATCAATTNCCCGACTTGAAAATGATCATTGCCCATATGGGGCATCCTTGGGAAGTGGAAACAATCGTATTAATTCGAAAACAACCTAACATTTTTGCCGATATCTCCGCCCTATTTTATCGTCCATGGCAATTCTACAACTCACTTCGGTTAGCCTTGGAATACGGTGTAACCGACAAACTCCTTTTTGGTACTGACTACCCTATCGCNACTCTGGACGAAACCGTTGAAGGATTGCATAATATTGTCAATCTGTCGAAAGAAATGCGGCTACCAGCCCTACCAGACGACCTGCCANACCAAATCCTTTACCGTNACACGCTGAATCTTCTCGGNCTCNGAGACNTAGATTAGATCCAAGAAATCNGGACTGCATAGCCGAAAAATCGCGGCGATTAAAATATGCATTTTCAATCGTACTNTTTTCCGACGTAGTCTGCGCACTCGCCCAATGGGTAGCATAACCCCGGCGCCAACGGCTTGATGTGTTGCAGTGCGAAGTGTGCAACGTTCGGCTATGATGGAATACAACACCACCTTTACTAACTATTGCCAGCGCTTCTTTTGTAAAATCNATCAATTCAGACGATGGTACAAGATTATATGGAGCATCGGAATCCGGTGTCTCGTGCGGTAGCACGGATCCTTTGTGTGAACCGCTAATATAACGCAGGCAACCGTTAGACTCATCCACGTCATCCATGGCAATCCAAGCAGTAATGACGTGATCCGCAGGTTCACATTTAAAATAATAGTTGTCCTGATGATAGGGTTTAGCACTCCCAAAACGTGGAGGTTTCATAAAAATCTGATCTGTAACCAACAACGGTTCAACACCGATAAGGCTACTAATAATAGCTGACAAACGCAAATCCAGAACGAGAGATCGGAAGGCTGGCTCTTTCAGAAAAGGCTGATTGATTTTCCTCGGTGCNATCGCGCCGTCTATTTGACGATCAACAANACCACTACCTNCATTTTCTTTTAACTCCTTATTNCTGATTTCGATTGCGAGCTGAGACATACTATCGACTTCATCGACATCATAAATGCCTTCANCAACGACCCAGCCNTCTTCCCAATAATGGTCGCAGTCANCATGATTCATTGCTTATTCCTTTTCCATAGTTTTATCAATATTAAAACGCAGTTAATATCCTTTATTTCTTGGCATTATCCAAGATGATTTTTGACCATTGATGCATATTCTACCAGCGAAAGCATACTATTCAACTCAAAAAACCTCAACCGAACCCTATCTTCGACTCTATGCAGTATTGAAAAATAAACTATTGACAATACGCTGCTTGTCTGCAAGAATGAGGAACCTTAAAATGGAAGAGAGACAGGTTCTCTGCATAATCGTGCCATTCGAAATCATCTCAAATAATTCCTTAAATCAATATCTTGGAGGAACTCTCGATGTTAAAAGCAGGATTTATCGGTGCTGGAGGCCGCAGCCAAGGCGCTCATTATCCAAGCGTTAATCGCCTTAAAGACAATGTAGAAATGGTCGCCGTATGCGAACTGGATGAAGCCCGGCTAAATCAGGTTGCTGAGAAATATGGGTTTTCACACACATTCACCGATCACCGCGAAATGCTAGATAGTGTAGACCTAGATATCATTTACTGCGTAATGCGAGAGGAGTGGATTTTACAGCCTGCGCTAGATTGTCTTAATGCTGGAAAACATATTTTTATGGAAAAACCACCCGGCGCAAATAGCGACGAGACACAACAAATATTGGAGACGGCAATCGCAAACGATCTATACGCTATGGTGGGATTTCAGCGCCGTTATGCTGCTGTGACACGCGAAGCAATGCGCCGTGTTGCAGAGAAAGGGCCTGTTTCCACGGCAATCACTACATTTAACAAGCAAATGTTGGACGTCAAAGAATTCACAACAACACTCTGGAACGATGTCTGCCACGTGGTTGATCTTCTGAGATACATGGCAGGAGGTGAACCAGTGGAAGTAACCGCATACCAAGACAAGTTTGGAGGTCAAAGCCGAAATTGTTATACCGGACTAGTCCGCTTTGACAATGACGCAACTGGGGTGGTATTCGGCAACCGAGCATCGGGCGGACGAGTTCTCCGCTCTGAACTCCATGGTGTGGGCATCGGATGCTATATGAAGATCCCGGAAGAGATTGAAATTCACGAGGACAACAAAAAGCACACAATGGGCGGTTGGGAAGTTGACAACGTAGATCAAGGAGATGGACCTCGTTATGAAGGTGTCTTAACGATGCATGAACATTTTATAGAATGCATACAGAAAAAAGAAATTCCGATCAGTGATCTGCGCGATGTAATTCATTCTATTCATCTCGTTGACCAAATCGAAGGAACTTTGCCTGAATAATTCATGCCTAGTTCAACATAACCATTGGTCCGGATTCAGTCCAAACATCCTAGCCTCTTCGCAGATGGATTTCCAAGTTGTGTCATCAACCTCAATGCCTTCGTTTTGCTTTCTTTGAGCATAACGAAACTCAGGCTCACCAGGAATCAAGATCTCCTCAAAACCTGGAGCCAATCGGCTTGATTTAACATGCTGAATCAAAGCTTCTAATTCATCAAAATAGGTGCTAAGACCGATGAAGTGTTCGATGTGATAGACAGTGAAGAGGACTCCGTTGCTCACCATGATGCGTTCGCCTGCAGCACAGCCTTGACCACTGAGGATCCCCCCCAAGAGTTCGACCACGAAGCTAAGACCGTAGCCCTTATGTGCTACCACACCACCTAACGGTAAAATAGCTCCAGGAGGATCTCCCTTGAACTTNTTTGGATCNGTAGTTGGATTACCTTCAGCATCGATAAGCCAACCTTCNGGCACNTGTCTTTTCTGGTTTAAAGCAAGTCGAACCTTCCCTTCAGCCACTACAGAAGTTGTCATGTCAACTAAAATTGGATCGTCATTCTGACGCGGGGCAGAAAAGGCAATCGGATTGGTACTAAGACGACCATCTATACCACCAAAAGGAGCAATCTGATACCCAAGNTTNCCAGCATTGACGAAAGCAATTCCTATCATCCCTGCTCGTGCAGCTAGCAANGGATAGGCACCAACGCGCCCTACATGACTCGTATTCCGTAATGTGACTGTTCCAGTACCATGCTGCTTAGCCTTTTCAACTGCCAAGTTCATAGCAAAAGTTGCTCCAACTTGTCCCAAGGCACCACAAGCATCTACTACTGCGGCACATGGGTTATCAATGATCACTTCAGGTATTGCACGAGGCTGGAACCGACCTTCACGAATAGCCCGAGCGTATTCGTAGAAACGGATCGCACCATGGGAATGGTGTCCAAAAAGATCGGATTCAATCAAATGATCAACAACTGCCTGGGCACCTTCTAATGAACAACCAGCGGCTTCAAAGAGCTCGTAGCCACACTGTCTAAGTGTATCTGATTGGATTGTAGGCATGATAACTCCTTGCAATTTTTCTGGCCTAGAATTGTAGAATATCACATTTCACGTTACCTAATAAATAAATTAAATATATTTTGTATTCCCCCGTGCTATTTGGACAAAACACTTAACATTCCGAGTTTAACCTTCACCAAGCCAAAAAATTAGATTTGGTTACTTAGATTTATTACAAGAAAACATAATCAATAACTACACTTCCTGTTCGTTTTTTGAAGTTCAACTCTTCACCAAAGTTTTGACTTTATTACCTTATTATGTTAAGAAACTCATTATAATTTTATTTTAGGGATTACATCCAAATTAAATTGCAAATAGACGTAAAATGTCCAAATATTAGTATGATACGGCATTCCATCCATATTTAAAAAGTTCGACAACATAGCCAAAAGCAAATAAAAGGGGCATGCTGACCCACAATTTGGAATCAGGGTTACCTCCATTATCAGCACACAATCATGCTACAACACCCAAAGCGATATAAGGAATTCTAGAATGTTCTTCATCTACTACCCATTTCACGACTGTGAAGAGGAATGTGAGAGACTTTCTAACCTCTGAACAAGCACACGGGATAACAGAACAATTAGCTGAATTTTGGTAGCGCGGCAGACACTCAGTAAACTAATTGCAGCTCAAAATTGAAGGGAGAATTTATAACCCACCCTAACATGAATTATGGAGGTATGCAGGATGAAAATTGTTGATGTCCAAACATTCTTAGTTGGTAATGTACAGCCATATCGCGGTGGCCAGTGCTGGCTTTTCGTCAAGCTCATTTCGGATGAAGGCATTGAGGGAATAGGAGAATGGTCAACAGCACATGTTGGCAGACTCGAATCACAAATAAAGTTGATTGAAAATTTAGCACAACAGTTTGTGATAAACACCAATCCGTTTCAAATCGAACTCCTATGGCAAAAGATCTTTGCATCGGAACATGACTTTCGGCATCCCGGACTGGACTTTACACCTGCATTAGGTGCTATTGAAATCGCATGCTGGGACATTGTCGGTAAAGCCTTGAATCAACCAATCTACAACCTGTTGGGTGGTCAATGCCATGAAAAATTGAGGGCGTATGCCTATATGCCAACCGAAGGAATTTGGGAGGATCCCGAACGGGCTGGAAAAATCGCCGCTGAACTGCTCGAAGAAGGAAATACAGCAATGAAGTTTGATCCGTTTCCACCACTGTTCCCCCAACCACGTGATATCCCATTACAGGAAATCAATTATGTAGCCAAGATCTTTGCCAGCATTCGGGATGCAGTGGGAGATAAAATGGAAGTCGGTATTGGTACACACGGACAATTGACGACCTCCAGTGCCATCAGGATTGCCAGTATTCTCGAGGAATATCACCCATTCTGGTTTGAAGAACCGGTTGCCCCCGAAAACGTTGATGAAATGGCACGCGTCGCCGCCCATACCAACATTCCAATTGCAACCGGTGAAAGGCTACTGACGAAGTATGAATTCGTCGAGATTTTTAAAAAGCAGGCAGCTCAGATTATCCAATTGGATGTAGGGCATTGCGGTGGGATTTTGGAGTCAAAGAAAATCGCAGGGATGGCTGAAGCGCATTATGCTTCTATCGCTCCGCATATGTATTGTGGTCCCATCGCAGCGGCCGCTGCGATTCAACTAGCAACCTGCAGCCCAAATTTTCTCATTCAAGAATTTAATGTGTCCTCCCTCCACGCGAACATCCTAAAAACCCCCATCAAATTTGAGGATGGATATATCCTCCCACCNACTGCACCAGGACTGGGAGTAGAATTGGACGAAGACACAGTTGCAGCACATCCCTACAATCCAAGCTAAATGATCACTAACCAAAAAAATCAAGCAATCAATACATTGATGAAAGCTAAACGCTTGGTCTTCCCCGAAAAATTGCNGGTTGAGATCGAAGAATTCAATTTGCCTGATGACCTAGGCCCAGAAGAAATTTTGGTTAAAAANCTATGGGGATTGATCAGTCCAGGAACAGAGCTAGCAATGTTCACAGAGACCCATGTTGGGTTTCCAATTCCTGNCTTTGGTTACGCTAAATTCCCATTCCGCCCNGGATACGCAACGGTCAGCAGTGTTATGAAAGTGGGAGCAAAAATCAACGAATTGCAAANTGGTGATTTACTCTTTACACGTGTAGGCCACGCATCGCATGCGATTTTGTCCGCGGCAGATCAATGGCACCTTACACCAGATGGTATGCCAATTGAACATGTGCCCTTTACGGCTTTAGCACAGATTGCACTATCATCCGTTCGGCTATCAAACATTAGGTTAGGACATACCGTTGCAATCTTTGGTCAAGGGCTAATTGGCAACCTGGCAGCACAATTAATGAAAACCGCTGGGGCGAGAAAAGTCATTGGAATAGACCCAATTCTTCAACGCCTTAAAATTTCNACCCAATGCGGNATTGATTTACAAATTAATCCTGTCGAAGCAAATGTTACAGAAAGCATTGATCAGATCACCAGTGGTAAAGGTTGCCAAATTGTTGTTGAAGCAACTGGAGTGCCAGAGGTCGCATCTCAGGCACTCCAAGTTGCTTCACAGATGGGGCAGGTCATTTTACTGGGGAGCCCCCGAGGCAGCGCAGAAATTGACCTCTATTTCGGGCTTCATAGAAAGGGTGTATCACTNATCGGTGCACATGCGAGTCGCCAAGCAGNTACNACACAATACGGTGATGCTGATCCATATGAAGTCATGCTGGAATTTATTGCTAGTGAACGNTTGAAAGTAAATCCACTTCTAACTCATAAATTGCCTGCTTCACAAGCAAAACAAGGATATAAAAGACTATTGAATTCAAAATCAAACTACTTGGGTGTATTGCTAGATCTACAAGCTTGGAAGTAAAATCCAATTTTTGATATTCTTTTAATCACATCAAAATTAAGAAAAAGCAACAGCGTCTTGCCAATATTTTTTTATTGGCCTATCCCCGGTCTCACAATACCAATCTACTTTTAAGTTAAAAAAACTTGACAGTTATCCCAGCATAAATTAAAATTTAGGCGTNCCTAAATTTTAATTTNCAATCACCAAACTTTGTTATTGGAAACAGGATGAACTCACAAGCTGTCGAAGACTATCTAAAAGCTATTTATAAATTGCAATCTTCCCAACCCAAGGTTGTTACATCTGCCTTGGCGGAGCACCTCGGGGTTAATCCAGCCTCCGCAACAGGAATGATCAAAAAATTGGCGGAATCAAACCTAGTCAGTTACGAGCGATATCAAGGTGTTAAACTGACACCACCCGGTGAAAAAATCGCGCTTGAGGTCATCCGACACCATCGACTAGTCGAGCTCTANCTCGCTGAAGCTCTTAGCGTCCCCTGGGACCAAGTACATGACGAGGCAGAAAAATGGGAACACGTCTTGTCCGAAGATCTTGAAGATCGGATAGACGAAATCCTTGGCTACCCNACAATAGATCCGCACGGTGCACCAATCCCATCTCGAGACGGAAACATTGAGCAGAGAGACACAAACTTACTATCCGAACTAACGCANGGTGACAGTGCGGTCATCATCGAAGTCAGCGATGGTGATACTGATTTGCTTCGCTACCTTGGCAAACTACAACTCTATCCGCAGACAATCATTCAGATTATATCAATTGCNCCCTTCGATCAACTCATCACTNTCCGTGTTAGCCCAAATGAAGACGATACAAATAATTTTGTGATCGGTCAAAAAGTAGCCNGTTCCATTTTAGTATCCAAATTGGAGAAAAACTAGCTTGAGGAAAATTATCAGCCTCGGACTATTATGGATCACTGTACTATTCAGTTGTACAGATCAACAAAGAGTTTCGCCGCCTGCTCAGAAATTGACTGATAACCTAGAAATCCAAGGCCGTCCTATCCGCGTTGTAACAACAATTGGTATGATCGCCGATTTGGCAAAGAACATCGGTGGTGAAATGGTTGAAGTAACCAGCTTAATGGGAACAGGGGTTGACCCACATCTCTACAAAGCCAGTGCAGGTGACGTCACTCTTGTCTCTCAGGCCGATCTCATCCTCTACAATGGTTTGCATCTGGAGGCGGGTATAAGTGGGGTTCTCGAACGTTTATCAGATCAAAAGCCCAATCAAGTCTTAGCAGTGACAAAAAATATCGATCGATTAAAGTTAACTGCTCCACCAGAGTTCGCAGGCGCTTACGATCCACATGTCTGGTTTGATGTCACNTTATGGACAAACGTGGCAGAGACTATCCGTAGTGCACTGGTCAAGCTNATGCCATCTGCAGAGGCACATTTNCANACTCGAGCTAAAAAGTATATACTCCAACTAGAGGATCTTCACATCTACGTAAAAGAAAAAGCAACGCAGATAGAAGCATCAAAACGAGTTCTCGTCACCGCCCATGATGCTTTTGGCTACTTTGGTCAGGCCTACGGATTCGAGGTTCGCGGCCTTCAGGGAATCAGNACAGCAACCGAAGCGGGNACTGCAGACGTTAGAAATCTTGCGCAATTTATNGCTGATCGAAAAATTCCAGCTATCTTTGTCGAGTCATCTGTACCAAGACAAAGTATCGAAGCAGTGCAAGCAGCNGTGCAAGCTCGTAAGTTTGAAGTTCAAATAGGNGGCGAACTGTTTTCGGATGCTATGGGAAACCCGGATACCAAAGAAGGAACTTATATAGGTATGNTACAACACAACATTGATACCATTTTTGATGGGCTAACTGGGAATAATTAATGCCGATTAATCAAAGTTCATCAGCTATAGAAGTAACAGACTTAACTGTGGCCTATCAGGAGAAACCNGTTTTATGGGATATNGACATGAGTGTNCCGCCAGGCGTTCTAATGGCCATTGTAGGCCCTAATGGAGCAGGGAAAACAACACTGATCAAGGCAATTCTCGGGCTGGTTCGTTCAACCTCTGGTCAGATGCTAATCTATGGGAAACCATATCGGCAACAACGCCACATTGTCAGCTATGTTCCACAGCGCGGCAGTGTGGATTGGGACTTTCCAACTACAGTCAAGGATGTCGTTATGATGGGACGCTATGGTGCATTAGGCTGGCTCCGTCGTCCTGGGAAACAAGAGAAGAAACTGGCCTCTGAGGCGATGGAGAAAGTCGGCATTCTTAACCTAGAAAACAGACAAATNAGCCAACTGTCAGGAGGACAACAACAACGTGTTTTTCTAGCACGNGCGTTAACTCAGGATGCACAAATTTACTTTATGGATGAGCCGTTTCAAGGCGTTGATGCAACAACAGAAAGAGCAATCGTTTCATTATTACAACAGTTTCGTCAAGAAGGAAAAACTGTGGTTGTCGTCCACCATGACCTACAAACCGTGTCAGATTATTTTGACTGGGTTACGCTGCTGAACGTACGGAGAATCGCGAGTGGGCCTGTCGACGCCATTTTCAACGAATCAAACCTTCGCCAGACCTATGGTGGACGAATCGGCTTTTTGAAAACTGAGCAAGAAATGTCAAAACCTCAAGTACTCACTGAACCAACCTTATAAAAGTCATTGCCAACCGTGCAAGTTTTCCTACACCTATTTTCCGACTACACACTCCGCACTGTCGCCATCGGTACAGCGATTCTAGGTATCGTAAGCGGTGCTTTAGGAAGTTACGCGGTCTTGCGGAAACAAAGTCTAGTTGGAGATGCCATCTCGCACGCAGCCCTACCAGGTATATGTCTGGCCTTTTTAATCACTGACAGTAAAGCCCCTTTTGTTATGGTAGTCGGAGCCTCATTAGCTGGATGGCTTGGAATACTTGTGGTAACGGCAATTGTACACAACACACGAATTAAAGAAGATGCTGCACTCGGAATTATTCTAGCTGTCTTTTTTGGAGTCGGTATTGTCTTACTAACGCTAATTCAAAAAATGCCGAATGCAAATCAGGCAGGCCTAGACAAATTCCTATTCGGACAAGCAGCAGCCTTGTTAGAACGAGACATCAAAATGATGGGCATAATCGGTGTGATGGTCATCGGCTTGACGCTCCTTTTCTGGAAAGAGTTTAAACTGCTCTGTTTCGATCCTGCTTTCGGTGCAAGCCTAGGTTTTCCAATGAAGATACTTGATATTCTTCTCATGACACTGATTGTTATGGCAATTGTAATTGGTCTACAAGCAGTTGGTGTTGTGCTGATGAGTGCCATGGTGGTTGCCCCCGCTTCAGCTGCTCGCCAATGGACCAATCGTCTNGCGTTCATGGTCTGTCTGGCNGCCTTTTTTGGCGCGATGGCTGGCATTACCGGNGCAGTAATAAGCAGTACAGCAGCCAAAATCCCTACCGGTCCAATGATTGTGATATGCGCGAGCATCATTTTCCTATTTTCGTTAGCTTTTGCACCCAATCGCGGGTTGATATGGCGATTACGACTAAAGAAAGTCAAATTCGACTTGGAAACCACCAAAGTAGATTCAGGATAGAAATGTCGCCACAGATCGAAGTTCTATTGGTAGCTATTGTCGTTTCTGTCGCTTGCGCCTTGCCGGGAGTATTTCTAATCTTGCGCAGGATGGCATTGATGAGTGATGCCATTAGTCACTCNGTGCTGCTCGGCATTGTGGTAGGCTTTTTTATCATTGGTCAAGTCGACTCTCCTATACTCCTTATCTTCGCTGCGGCAACCGGTGTTGCTACTGTCAGTCTGGTGGAACTGCTACATCGAACACAATTGGTAAAAGAGGACGCGGCCATCGGCATTGTCTTCCCCGCATTTTTCAGTCTAGGTGTCATTCTGATAACAAAATACGCCAGTAACGTCCACTTAGATCAGGATGTTGTCTTGTTGGGTGAAATAGCGCTGGCTCCGTTTGATAGACTTACGATACTTGGATTAAACCTCCCACGGGGACTAGTAGCCATGGCACTAATCCTAGTAGTCAACCTATTGTGTATTGCTGTCTTCTACAAGGAACTGAAGATCTCAACTTTTGATTCGGGTTTAGCTACAGCCTTGGGTTTCTCACCTGCTTTTATCCACTATGGTCTCATGTCCTTAGTTTCAATCACCGCTGTCGGCGCATTCCACGCGGTTGGTGCCGTGTTGGTCGTCGCTCTGATGATCGTTCCTCCTGCCACTGCCTATCTACTGACAGATCGGCTATCAGTTATGTTAGTAATAAGTAGCTTAGTTGGGGCTATTAGTGCTATTATAGGTTATGTTGTAGCCATTAAGATGGATGCATCGGTGGCTGGCGCAATGGCTNGCATGACAGGCATTTGTTTTCTTTTGACGTTCCTAATAGCACCACAGCGTGGTATCTTAGCTATCATCTACAGAAGGTTCCGGCAGAAATGGGATTTTTCTCAAACGATGCTATTGATCCACCTAGTAAACCATGAAGGCAGAGAAGACGAAGCTGAAGAATGCAACCTCAACAGGATCAACCACCACCTTTCTTGGAATCAGACTTTCACACGAAACGTTGTCTTGTATGCAGAGAAACAGGGATCAATACAGATCGAGGAAAAGATTCTACGGTTAACAAATCGAGGGCGCGAAATCGCAGATCAAGCCTTTGCCAAATAAAAAAATCATGACCTAACAGAACCTTGGTATAAGGACAAGTAAGAAACACCAACCTAAGTTTATATCTAAACTTCCTACCATTTATGGATATAGACGCAGCTGAATGTGTCAGAAAAGGGAGAATTAAGGATGATTCGCGGATTTCTGAGCACAGTTTTTGTTATTCATATAGGAATTCTCTGGATAGGCTGCAGTCGAGATATTGTTACCAAATCGAACATTATCTACCAAAATATTGAAGGGATAGAGCTATCCCTCGATTTATATTTCTCAAAGCGGCGAGCTGCCCTCCCTCAACCAGCAGTCCTTCTGGTCCATGGGGGAGGTTGGAGACAAGGTAATAAAGAAGACATGGAACGAGTCGCTATGATGCTAGCTAAACGCGGTTATGTAGCGGTTTCTGTCAGTTATCGTTTTGCCCCAGATTGGTCCTTCCCAGCTCAATTAGAGGATGTACAAGCAGCAGTACGGTGGGTGCGCAGACACGCAGATGAATACAATATTGATACAACGAAGATCGGTGGTTTAGGTGTATCAGCAGGTGCTCATTTGGTATCATTACTGGGTGTCGTTGATTCTACCAACTTAAAAGACCAAATCAGTAGCAAAATACAGTGCGTAGTTGATCTAGCAGGACCAACCGATCTCCGACTACCCATTTGTCTTGATCAACTAAATGATTCTCCGGCTGCAGAACAAGCGGAAGCTTGGCTACTTGACCTCATGGGAATACCATATAACAAATCTACTGACAGCCAATGGAGAGATGCATCACCAAGATTTCACATTTCCGCCGATGATCCGCCATTCTTCATCATCCATGGTGCAGAGGATCAACTAGTACCTATCCTTCAGTCGAAGGATTTCGCCCAGGCCTTAAGGGAGAAAGGAGTTGAAGTCAATCTCAGAATTGTTAAAGGCCTAGAACATAGTTTGGACACCAACCTCATAATCTTGTATCGGTTTTGGAGATCTGTTTGGGCGTCATTCAAATTCTTGGACAAAC
>PBXZ01000066.1:0-16584 GCA_002729415.1 Candidatus Poribacteria bacterium
TTGACCTTGCCACATCATATTCACCACGATAATATTTGATTTTGGCAAAATTATAACGTGCCTGATCAGCAGCCGATCCCCTGTATATTTGGAAAATTTCTCGGAAGGCAGCTTCTGCTACTTGAAGTTGGTCAGCATTTGCATTGTCAGAGTCAAGCCAATTATTTTCGGCTTCGTTAAATGTTTCAAAGGCCTGTGTAAGTTTAACTGATGCTTCTGCTTTTTTACTCTGCATTTGCTGTTGACGCAATGCAAATCCGACAATTCCTACAACAATGATGGTAGCGGCAATGGTGAGGTTCTTCGCATGACGCTTTGCAAACACACCGACACTCAATACAAATTCTTTAAAAGAATCGCTTTCGACATCTATTGTGTTTTTAGGTCCTTCTTGCGCCATTTTTAGGTCCTTCTTGCGCCATTTATATGATCAAGATCTCCAACGTGTATCGGCGCTTATATTTGGGAACAACATCGATCTAATACGTAAGAAAAGGGAAGCGGGAAACGGGACTTGAACCCGCGGCCCTCAGCTTGGGAAGCTGATGCTCTACCACTGAGCTATTCCCGCAAAAAATTTGTCGAGGATTATACTGATTTACTGACTAAATTGTCAAGGTAATTATAAAAATATTGCCTACAACGAAATATCGTTTAGAGTCTATTGCTCCAAATTCTGCTTAGACTTTTCGCTCAGCCGTGAAGTGCCTTCTTCTAGGCTGCTATTTGTTTGTCTTTGCACAAGAACTAACAGCCCAATTCCAGCAATCAACAAAGCCAAAATCGACACAGCTAGTTCTCTTAATCTACCAGGTTTTTTGAAGATTCGACATGCTGATATTATCGATACGGCGATTGAAAACATCATAACAATTAAACATGGCAGTAAGTGAAAATCAGCATTGATTGCTAAAAGCGCGACAAGCGAAAACATGAAACCCATCAGCGTAGATTTGCTCAAATGGAAACGTCGTTTATCATCCTGTTCCTGCCGAGAACGTAAAGGCGGGACATCACGGTATGTAGATTCAATAAGCCTGATGAATTCCAGCATCATTTTATGACCTTTAAGCCATTTGAAGAGTTCTGGATACTCGTGTCTCAGCAGAATCGAAAACTCTTGACGCTGCGCACTAAAGTCCGTAAATTCTTCCCACTGATCTTCGTCAACTGTGTAATAAGGTTCTAAACCAACCTGAAGTTCATAGCCGCGACCAACATGGTGAACAACTTTACCAATTTCTCCTCGGTCAGCAATTGTTATATACGAAACATCTGTCGGTGTGATTTGCGGTATCTCTGATTCTTCCATCGCTGCCTCTTGGCCAGATACCACTTCGGTTTCTAAGTTACTATCTACAATGACCAAATCGATGTGACTAACAATTTCTTTCGCATTGGCCTCGTCTTCAAGACCAACGAATAAAGCAATTTCACGACCACCTGAGGTGTTCTGTCGTTGCTTCGTCAAGGATTGGATCCCCTCTCGATTCAATTGCGTTTGAATCAACTGAGCATTCCATTGATCAAGTGTAGAATAAATTTCAATCAGATTCTTTTGCATGGCTATATTATGGTTTGATACTTTACTTCAACCTTAAACAAATTTTTTAACAGCCCAACAACATAGTTGAGCGATTATCTTAGCGATCCCCCTTCCCTACATAAGGCTACAGGTGAATTTCCCTTTCGTCACAACACAAATATTCTACCATCGCATTCTAGTCATTACCAAAATCAATTCCCCACCTTCCATAGAATTTCGACTTGGACCGTGAAACAGTTGCGAACGAATCCTAATATTCTTCTATTTGATCGATAACTTCCTCAACCATTTTTCAATAGACTGTCAATGTCTGAGAGACGCACGTATACAATTCCAAATTTAGAATTTGATGATTTTATGTTCTCTATGACATATACAAAAATTACGGTGACAAGCAATCGAACATTCAGCGTAGATTTTGATAATATTTGGATGCTCCTAAGGTTACATTTTAGGAAACCATTCCTGCTTCCGCTATTAAATATTATATTTCGTCCTAAGGAAGTACAAACACAACTGGCCCCAATTTTTGGGTCAACAAGGTAAAATCCTAAATTCTGATCAATTGTCACCGCTAATATAATCTATAAACCTTTCCCAGAAAAATTCGGATATAACGTATATTGAGCTTTTTTTATCTTACATTTAAAAAGTCTCGAGTTGTCGCTTGATGGTACATTGAACTTCTGATATAATTTTAGACCCAGCTTGTACCAAGTTCTCTTAATACTATTATAAATCTTAAGCATCTAGGACCATCGAAGAATTGATCCGAAAAAGAAGTTCTCTAGTTTTTATCCTGCTACTTTTTGCCTCAGTTGCACAAGCAATTACTATTTTTGTCCCAAAAGATCAACCTACCATACAAAATGCCATCCATGCTGCATCAGGTGGAGATGAAATTATTGTATCCACTGGGATTTATCAAGAAACAATCGTACTTAACGGCAAAAACATTATTCTCCGATCGATCAANCCAGCAGATAAAGAAATAGTAAGAACTACAATCATCGACGGCGATGGTAAAGACTCTGTCATTACTTTAACTGGAGTTGAGGACGAAACATGCGTGCTTTCAGGATTCACAATTACGCACGGCAACTCAATAAATGGTGGTGGGATTAATGGAAACGGTTCTAAAGCAACAATCGAACGTTGTTTAATCATTGCAAATTCCTCAATCAGTCTGTNAGNTAATGCTAATGGAGGAGGAATCCATGGTATCAACGGNATTATTCAATACAANACAATCAGNGGAAACTCGGTAGANACCCTGTCCAGCTCGCGTGTGATGGCCAACGGGGGAGCAATCNCCAACAGCAATGGTATTATTCGAAATAATATCATNGCNAATAANTTCGCATACGCGCCTTCTGCAAGTGCTAACGGAGGAGGNTTNGCTTATTGTGACGGGATCATTGAAAACAATATCATCGCTAATAATGCTGTATCAGCTTCCTGGNGCACTTTCGGTGGAGGACTAGCTTACTGTAGCGGTTATATTATTAATAATACAATCGTTTACAATGAACTTCGATCAAGAACAGGTTTACCTAACTACCAGCAAGGAAGTGGACTTTATTTTTGTCANGGCACAGTTAAAAACAGCATCATCTGGAACAATCTTAATGCCCACTCAATAGTGGCAACAAGCACACCATCCTATTCATGTATTGAAGGAGATCTAGTGGGTATTGGCTTGATCAATGAACAGCCAAAATTTATTTCGCCGCAAAGCCGAGATTTCCGACTCAGTGCGGATTCTCCCTGCATTGACGCTGGTGACAACAGAGATGCTCCTCAAATAGATTTAATTGGTACCGCGCGGGTTTCCAAAGTTGATATCGGCGCATACGAATGGACAAACCTGCCTCTTGTGCTATGGAGTTCAAGTCAAGTTAGCAACAAAACAGTACAATTAAAGGGAGAGATTAATCCAAACGGTAATGTCACTACATACTATTTCGAATACGGCAAAACAAACANCTATGGGCAGACAACAGAGGTCAAAAAATTAACTGATGAATCTATAATTCTGAACGTTAACGAAATAATCACCAATCTAGAACTAAATCAAACTTATCATTTCCGTTTAAATGCCCAAAATAATGCTGGATTTGTCCACGGGATTAACCAAACTTTTACCTCTAACTTGCCAGTTATCTATGTNCCTAGAGACCAACCGACAATTCAGGATGCTGTTGATTTTTCCAAAGCTGGGGACACAATTGTAATTGCAGACGGAATCTATATAGGATCTCGAAATCAGAACATCAACTTTCAAGGCAAACCAATTACTGTTAGATCAGAGAANGGAGCCAATCGTTGTGTGATTAACTGTGAAGGACTGGGACAAGGTTTCTTATTTCACAATAACGAAACCGCTGAATCAATTATCGTTGGTCTCACAATCACCAATGGGCGCGGAAACGGTGGAGCAATATCGTGTATTGGTGCCTCCCCTACCATTAGGAACTGTAGAATTGCGAATAATACTGCTACAAGTACTAATGATGGTTACGGCGGCGGGATTTACTGTCGTGACGCGAATCCCATCATCTCAAACTGTGAAATCCTCAATAATGATTATGGTGGCGGGATCTATTGTATTCAGTCATCACCAAAGATCACTGGCTGTAAATTCTTGGCCAACAATACCAGCATGAGTGGTGGTGGAATACGCTGTGACTTTTCTTCGCCCGTGATTACAAATACCATCTTCGATAGAAACACTTCCGAAAGTAATGGTGGCGCCATCTATTGCCAATCCTCTTCTCCAATAATCACCAACTCAGTTTTCACGAAAAATTCTGCTAAGTATGGAGGAGCAATCGCAGGACTTATCTACTCAATGCCTTCCATTGTCAACTGCACGATCACCGCGAACACGGCAACAACTGCAGGTGGAGCTCTTCATGTCAAAGCTACGTCATACCCACAAATTAGCAATACACTGATTTGGGATAATACACCCAACGAAATTCATTTCGAAGGAAATCCTCTTCCCATCTCTTACTCAAACATTAAAGGTGGTTATAAAGGAACAGGCAATATCAACACAAATCCAATTTTTGTTGATATTGAATTGAATGATTATCGACTCATAACATCAAGTGAATGTATCGGTTCTGCTAGTTCGCTCTTTGCCCCAACAACCGACTTACTGGGTGATCTAAGAGACAGCCCACCAACAATAGGTGCCTACGAGGTTGGTGTTAACATACCATCCCAATACAAAATCCGGGTAGAATCAGACTCGGGAGGTTCGATTCTGCCAAGTGGAGAGGTGGTTGTAGATCGTAAAGTAGACCAATTATTTACCATAAAACCGAATGATGGATATTATCTTTCAGATGTTGAGGTCGATGGAGGTTCTGTTGGAGTGATCACTGAGTACACTTTCAATAAAGTGCGATCAAATCATACCATTCGTGCCAAATTCATTAGTTTGCCAAAATCACTATCAATCAAAAGCGAAAGATCACTCTATAAAGGCAACACTACTAAACTTCGCGTCGAGTTATTAGACATCAATGGCAATAAGACCAACGCTGTGGATCCGGTCGTTATTAAATTGAAGTCAACGAATGAGAACACTACTTTCAGCGCAGATATGAACAATTCCATTCCAATTAACGAAATTACAGTACCAGAAGAAAAAGATTCTGCTGAGTTCTTTTACACAGATTTAGTTATCGGCACATCAAGTGTCACTGCAACATCAAGAGACCTGGGATCTGCCACACAGGAACTTGAGATTAAAGGAGCTATTGACAGCATTTTTGTTGAGGGAAACCCAGTAACATTCCATCAAATAGCGACTATTATAGCACAAGGACGACCGGCCCAAAAGGCTGTATTTTCCATTGCTAATTTAGTCACTGATCAAATCATGGTTGAATCCCTTAATACAAAAGGGAAATATCTAGCCCAGTTTACTCCGATCGCTAATAAGCATCCGAAAGGAAACTACGATGTAACTGTTAAAATTGGGAGAAGTTTAAAAACACTGAAAAGCGGAATCGTTATTGATACAACACCAATTATTAAAAACCCGATAATTAACCGTACCCAACTTCGGAACGGTCAATTATTAGTAATACAGGTAGAAGGAAACCGATCTGGGCTTTTAGTAATCGCCGATATTTCTGAATTGGACTCAACCGCAAGCAGTCCAATAAAGCTTTCCGAAAACCGGTCACTGAAAAGGATATATTCAGCAAACGTTCGCGTCCATGATGAAAATGAACATGATGATGGAATGAAAACTATTAAGATCTCCGCACAAGATCCGCAGGGCAACAAAACAAGTAAACTTACCCAAAAGATCGCATTACGCAATATTGTTGAATTTGAATTAAGCATTCCCAAGAATATCGGTTTAATCCACATTCCAATACAAATTAGTCATGTGAACGGACAACCGACAGCAGTTAAAACTATTGGTGATTTATACGATGTCCTCGGCGGATTCAAAAATGTTAACTTCTTGATCGCTTACGATCACAGCTCTCTGATCTGGAGAAGTTTTCTTGGAGAGCGAAGTTATGGGAAACTAGCCAATCAACTTATTTCAGAAACTACAGGTATTATCAGCGTTATGCGAAAACCCGTGAACCTGAAACTTGTTGGTAAAGCCCTCGGCAAGCGTGGGGGAAGTCGAGTCAAACTGTACAAAGGATTAAATTTAATTGGTCTTCCTCTTGATGATGATCGTTTTCAATATTTGAGTGATTTCCTTGAAGTTAATGGAATTGGGAACATTGTCACAGGGATTGTGGCTACGGAAAATGGCACTTTTAGGACAATTGCTCGATCCAATGAACAGAACGAGCTAGTCATTGTCCATGATATCCCCATAGAACCAGGAAAAGCAGTTGCGTTTATCTGCTCCGAAGAAGGAGCAATAGATATTACAGGAGAAGCCTGGAACCAGCTAGAAAAAGACCAAGAAATTTCTGCATCACCAACCGCTGTGATAGAACCGAATTTTAGTAACACACCCATCTTGATTGTGCACGGCCTTCTGCCCTATGAGAGGAGTATGACACAATTGACTGTCACGAATTTATCAAAAAACTATGCGCTTAAACCTATGGTTATCAACAACTATTATCAGGCTTCTTTCATCAATTTGAATTCAGAAATTATGGTCGAGATTGGAGATATTATTGAAATTAGCGCATCGAAAAACCATAAAAACACAGCAATTGAGTCCACCCAGCATATTATAACACTCCAGGATATCCGAAATAAGCAAATTCATGTGGATTTAGTGGGAGTTGCGGTTCCAAAAGTATCGAGTCTCAGCCAAAACTTTCCTAACCCATTCAACCCGGAGACTTGGATCCATTACCAACTACCAGAACTATCAGATGTTAAGATTCTGATTTATGATGTATCAGGTACTCTGGTTCGACAGATTTTAGTTGGTTTAAAACCCCTTGGAACTCACATAACACACTGGGATGGTCGATCAACCACGGGTGAGCAGATGGCAAGTGGAATTTACTACTATCACCTTGATGCAGGGAAGTTTCAATTCACGCGAAAGATGACTCTTCTCAAATGAAACAAACTGTTATAATATATTTAACATCCTNATNCTNCAATATTAGGATTTAGAAGGTAAAAATGCAAATTGTTCGTCTGTTATTTATTGCCGCTTCACTACTCCTCCTGATTGGATGTGGTGCGGACTTCGATGATACAGTTGATGTCAACGAGTTAGTCAGTTCAGGGTGGTCGAAGTACGAAGCAGGTGAATTTGACGAAGCTCTCAATCTATTTAACCAAGCAATATTAGCANACAACCAAAATGCGGATGCTCAGATTGGAATCGGTTGGAGTTTTTTCGGCAANCAAAAAGCACAAAGNGCAATCAATGAGTTTGAAAAGGCATTGGTATTGAAATCGGATGCAACCGATGCATATGTAGGCCTTTCNGGTGCATACCTTGCAGTTGAAAACTACAAATCCGCTATTGAAAATGCTCAAGCGGCACTCAANCANCAACCAGATTATACTTTCGAACACAATCCTTTAATTACTAGTAGAAACTTACATCTCGTCATTGCCAAAAGCTATTATTTCCTTGGAAATCTTGAGAAATCTCTGGATTCTATCCGTACTATTGATGAATCAATAGAGATAGAAAAATCCAACCTCGAATCCGAACTGCCGAAGGTTTTAGAAAAATTGACTCAGAATTTGGCACAGAACATGTCTAACGAATAAAAGAGATGACAGGAAAAATTGGTCTGTTTTCTTACGTAATTTATGTTGTATTAATTATGGGTTTTTATCCTATTTCCATGTATGGAGAGGAAAAATCTGTCCCACGCAACTATGTAATCAAAATAAACGAACAAGAAATTTACTTTGATTTGGGATATAACCATGGGGTTCAGAAAGGAATGGTTTACCAAGTTCTTCGGAGAGGCGATAATGCTGAAACAGTTCAAATCGNNAAAATTTTTGTAACTGAGACTTTTGATTGGGTNTCCAAAGCAGTATTAAAAGAAAATNTCGCCGACTCCGTCATCGAAGTTGGTGATTGGGTTGAAATTATTTTAGAACCCNNAGTTGGAACGGTANANCCNATAGAAAAAGTACAAAAAGGANACNANNAGGAAATCAAGTCGAAACCATCGATAATTCCAGCAGCACATGAAGTTGNAGAGGNGATNAAAACAAAATCTAGTTGGACGAAATGGGCGACACTAACCGCTGGCATTGCAACGGGACTAGCATCTGTTTCCCGCTATAGATTAGTCAATTCGACTAACAACGAAATTCAACAAACCAAACAAAACCAATACGACGTTAAGAANNTNNGNCANCTNANNANNAAAGGNAAAAAAGCTCAGACAAGATACTATATTTTCACTGGAATTTCGACGGTGTTACTCAGCTATACNAGCTATAAATTNTTATTGGGTAGTCGAACTGCTCCTACAACCTTCAACNTTTCACGTAGTCACATGGNNTTTAGATTTCATCGAAGCTTTTGAGTAGATGANGGAGAAAAATAGAAGNTGAAGAAGAGAAAAGATCATTATCGCACGCTTGGGGTGCGTTTCGATGCAACNTTCGATGAAATCAAGAACGCCTACCGTAAGACAGCTGTTCAATACCATCCAGATAAAAATCTTGGTGATAAGCAATCGGAAGAAAAATTTAAGGCTTTATCGGAAGCATATACTGTTTTAAGCAATCCAGATCAGCGTAGAATATACGATCAAACAGAAGGGATCTGCGCGGATTTGAATTATTCCACTTCAAACCGGAAAACCACCGAACATAGTCCCACCGATTTGAATGACATTTTTAATGACATTTTGAAACCCAATAAANCAAAAGCACAAACGAACGAATACACTAATTCACATAAAAACCGCCAGCAAAAAACCTATCCTACAAACAACGCAAATATTAAAACAAGAGGCACATCGGGCAACGATATCAACACTGAAGTAGCTATTTCGTTTGATCAGTCTATATTAGGTACAGAAAAAAATATCAAGCTAAAGCGTAATGAAACCTGCAAAACCTGTGACGGGACTGGCATCAGCGAGGATTCAATTCAGTCTATCTGTCCTAGATGCATGGGAAAAGGTCAAAACTCGCAATCACAAAGCAAAATAAAATCCGATCCGATCTGCAATCGCTGCAACGGAAAAGGAACTCTAATTCATCAGCCATGTGGAAATTGTCATGGTGTTGGCGCAATAAGAAAAGAACGGACGCTGAAAGTTAAGATTCCTCCAATGACTGATGATGGGAATTTACTTCGCTTAGCAAACAAAGGGCATGCCGGCGAAAATCGAGGAAATCCCGGGAACCTTTTTGTCAAAGTCCTAGTCGAAAAGCATCCTGTCCTTGAACGANATGGATATGATTTAAAGTGCCGCATTCCAATTGGATTTGCTACGGCAGCGCTGGGGGGAAAAATAGAAGTACCGACGTTGACCGGTCATGCCAAATTCGAGATTCCAAGTGGAACTCAGTCAAACAAAACATTTAGGATCAACAATTTGGGAATCAAGAAGAGCAAAGACGAACAAGGGNACCTTGCTGTTACTGTTGAAATTCATGTACCCACAAAGCTAAGCAAAAAACAGCAGAAACTATTGAAAGAATACAAAAAGACTGAACCAGAATATGAATTTAACGGGAAGAATTGANCCAACTNATATCCGCAACAGCANAATTACGGCAAATCAGTTGTTCCCATCAAATAACGNTCTACCTCACGTGCTGCTTCCCGGCCTTCCTTGAAGGCCCAAACAACCAAACTTTGGCCTCTACGTATATCTCCCGCTGCAAAAACCCCTGAAACATTGGTCGTATACTTGCCTTCTTCCGCTTGAACGTTTGAGCGTGGGTCACGCTCGATATCAAGTTGTTCCAACATAGCACCCTCTGGGCCGAGGAACCCCATAGCTAGCAACACCAAATCAGCAGGTCGTACTATTTCGGTACCTTCAACTGGTTTAGGAAATTGTCTTCCATCATCACCTGCCACCCATTCGTATTGACTTGTATGTAANTCTTTAATGTTGCCGTTTTCATCACCAACAAATTTGGTTACACTAGTTAGGTATTCACGAGGATCCGCATAACCAAATTTGGCTGCCGCTTCTTCCTGACCATAATCCAGTTTGTAGATTCGGGGGAACTCAGGCCACGGGTTATTGGGAGCTCTTTCATCTGGTGGTCGAGCAACAATTTCGAACTGGGTGAGCGTTTTACAACCATGTCGCATAGAAGTACCAACACAATCAGTCCCTGTATCCCCTCCGCCAATCACAATGACGTGTTTGCCTTTAGCCGAAATATAGCTACCATCCGCATGCTTAGAATCTAGCAAACTCTTGGTATTCTGGCTCAAGAATTTAACAGCAAAATGGATACCGTTTAGATCGCGACCTTCAATCGGCAAATCCCTCGGTTTTGTGGCGCCACCACAAAGGACAACTGCATCAAATGATTCAACCAACTCTGTGGCTTGAATATCTATACCGATCTCGGTGTTAGTGACGAAAGTAACGCCTTCTTCTTCCATCAAGTCTACTCGACGCTGGACATATTTCTTATCTAACTTCATGTTAGGAATTCCGTACATCAGTAATCCTCCAATCCTGTCGGCCCTTTCGTAAACTGTCACCAAGTGTCCAGCCTTATTCAGTTGAGCTGCACAAGAGAGCCCCGCGGGGCCAGAACCGACAACTGCAGCCGCTTTTCCCGACCGGCGTTTGGGGGGGGANGCNACAATCCAACCTTCTTCCCAGCCTTTATCAGCAATGGAGACTTCGACGTTCTTGATCGTCACAGCCGGCTCAGTCATACCTAAAACACAAGCCCCTTCACATGGCGCTGGACAGACTCGTCCAGTGAACTCTGGGAAGTTGTTAGTTTTGTGCAAACGATCCAATGCCTCTTTCCACAACCCTCGGTAGATCAGATCATTCCATTCCGGGATCAGGTTGTTAATCGGACAGCCTGATGCAAATGGAGTGGTCTCTGGCAATCGCGTACCAGTATGNCAAAACGGNACACCACAATCCATGCAACGAGAACCTTGTGTCTGNAATCTTTTTTCATCAAAGTGNAGGTGGAATTCATCCCAATCTTCAATACGATCTAACGGTGAACGATCATCCGGAAGTTCCCGATTATACTCCATGAATCCTGTCGGTTTTCCCATTTTATCTCCTTCTCCTTAAAACTTTTTAAATTTCGCGTGTATTNCAAATTNACACAGAAGACACCNTTTAGACATTTGCTGAAACTTCAATACCACGCTGAAATGCGGCNAACCACGCGTCATCATCCTGTAGACCTTCTTTCTGAGCTTCTTGATAGGCGTCAAGGATACGTTTGTAATCATCCGGCATCACCTTGACAAATTGAGACATGATTTCGTTCCAATCGGCTAGAATTTCCCAAGCGAGGCTACTGCGTGTATACTCAGCATGCCGATGTATCATCCCTCTGATATCTTCAATTTCTTCGGCATCTGTTAATCCTGTGAGACTACACTGATCTTGGTTGCAACGAATATTAAAGTCCCCATCGCGATCAAGGATATAGGCGATACCTCCCGACATACCGCCAGCAAAATTACGACCAGTTTTCCCAAGAATGACCACCTTACCTCCAGTCATATATTCACATCCATGATCCCCAACACCTTCGACAACTGCGTTAACACCGCTATTCCGAACACAGAATCGCTCGCCAGCCAACCCACGAATGTATGCTTCACCACTAGTAGCTCCGTAAAAAGCCACATTACCAACGATAATGTTCTCTTCAGGTTTAAACGTCGACCCTTCAGGCGGGTATAAGATCAGCTTACTGCCAGAAAGACCTTTCCCAAAGTAGTCATTCGCGTCACCTTCAAGACGGAAGGTAATACCTGAAGGAGTGAAGGCAGCAAAAGACTGTCCTGCAGATCCTTGAAAATGAATGTCGATGGTATCCTCTGGCAAACCCTCAGGTCCAAATTTTCGAGTTACATCGCTCCCCAGAATTGTTCCAACTACTCGATTTGTATTCTTGATCGGTAAAGTTCCTGTAACCTTCTTTCCCTCTTCCAAAGCTGGTTCGCAGAGATCAAGCAGGATTTGATTATCCACCGAGTTTTCCAAACCATGATCTTGATCAATTTGACAATATCGACCAATTTCTGAACCAACATCAGGTTGATGGAGAATCGGCGTTAGATCTAACCCCTTTGCTTTCCAGTGCTTAACAGCTTTCTTTGGTTCAAGCAAATCAGTACGCCCAATCATTTCACTAACAGTCCGTATGCCAAGACTAGCCATAATTTCACGCATGTCCTCTGCAATGAACCGAAGGAAATTGACTACATATTCTGGATCACCTATAAACTTTTTCCGCAGTTCCGGATTCTGTGTGGCAACACCAACAGGACAGGTGTCGAGATGACAAACTCGCATCATGATGCAACCAAGCGAAACCAAAGGAGTTGTAGCAAATCCAAACTCCTCAGCACCCAACAACGTTGCCATAACTACATCACGGCCCGTTTTTAACTGACCATCAGTTTCCACTACGATGCGGGAACGCAGGTTATTCAACACCAAAGTCTGGTGGGTCTCGGCCACGCCTAACTCCCAAGGTAATCCTGCATGCTTAATACTGGTCTGAGGTGAAGCCCCCGTACCACCATCAAGGCCACTAATTAAGACCACATCAGCATGTCCTTTGGCCACACCTGCAGCGACGGTTCCAACGCCGACTTCGGAAACAAGCTTGACATTGACCCGTGCATGATGATTCGAGTTTTTCAGATCATGGATTAACTGAGCTAAATCTTCAATTGAATAGATATCATGATGAGGTGGTGGTGAAATAAGTTCAACACCCGGCGTAGAGTGTCGAACCTTAGCAATCCATGGGTAGACCTTACGACCAGGTAACTCCCCTCCTTCACCTGGTTTTGCTCCTTGCGCCATTTTGATCTGCAATTCCTTAGCATGAACTAGATAATTACTGGTTACCCCAAACCTACCAGAAGCAACCTGTTTAATGGCACTATTTTTCGAATCACCATTTGGCTCAAGAGTGTATCGAATGGGATCTTCTCCCCCCTCTCCCGTGTTACTTTTTCCACCAATACGATTCATGGCAATTGCCAGTGCTTCATGTGCTTCTTTGCTTATAGACCCATAGGACATAGCCCCAGTTTTAAATCGCTTAAATATGATTTCGACTGGTTCAACTTCTTCGATGGGAATCGGGTCGGTTTCCAACTTTAACTCTAGTAGCCCGCGTAAAGTGCCAATTTGCTCGGAGTGTTCATTGATTAGTTCAGCGTACTCTTTGTACACCTCGTAGTCATTAGTACGAGTAGCTAATTGCAACTTGTGGATCGTCTTGGGGTTGAACAAATGGTATTCACCTTCCTGGCGCCATTGATATTGACCACCAACATCCAGAGTTCGATTATCAACTGGAATATCGGGATATGCCCGACGGTGCCTCATCAATGCTTCACGGGCGATCACGTCCAAGCCAATACCTTCCACGCGGGTATCCGTCCAAGTGAAGTATTTATCCACAACTTCCTGCTTAATACCGATTGCCTCAAAAATCTGGGCACCTCGATAGGACTTAATCGTTGAAATCCCCATCTTGGCCATCACTTTGATGACACCTTTCGTAGCTGATTTGATATAACCTTTTACTGCATCATAGTAGGTAATATCTGTAAGTTGCCCCTCTTGAATCATGTCAGCCAAACTCTCAAAAGCCATATAGGGATTGATGGCTTGCACACCATAGCCAACTAACAAACAGAAATGATGGACTTCACGCGATTCACCGGACTCAAGCGCAATTCCAACCTTTGTTCGAGCTCCTTCTCTAATTAGATGGTGATGTAAACCTGAAGCGGCAAGTAAGGCTGGAATTGGCACATGATCCTTGTCGAGTCTACGATCTGATAAAATCAAAATATTATGACCGTCTTCAATAGCCTGATCAGCCGCTAAAAACAGGTCCTCCAATGCTTTTTCAAGACCATCTTCATCAGTTCGGGCAAATAAAATTGGCAACGTTATGGAGCTAAAACCGGGTTGGTCAATTTGACGGAGCTGTTCTAGCTCTTCGTCTGATAGAATCGGTGTTTGCAACTTAATTTGGCGGCAACTTTCGGGTTGTGGGTCGAGAAGATTTCGCTCTGGCCCAATAGTTGTTTCAGAAGAGGTGATGATCTCTTCCTTAAGTGGATCTAAAGGTGGATTGGTTACCTGTGCAAAAAGTTGCTTAAAATAATTATAGAGCAGATGAGGTTTATTGGACAAAACTGCTAAAGGAGAATCGTTGCCCATGGACCCAACTGGATCTCTACCGATCTTCGACATCGGTCCTAGAAAAACTCGTTGATCTTCAAAAGTGTAGCCGAAAGCTTGCTGACGTTGTAATATGACATCATGATCTTTTTCCGGTTCTTTCGGTCGTACTTCCGGTAAGTCTGACAGCGCAACCATATATCCGTCCAACCATTGTCGGTACGGATGTTCAGACGCAACCTGATTCTTGACTTCCTCATCACTGATAATTCGACCTTCCTCAGTGTCGATCAGCAGAGTCCGGCCTGGTTGCAAGCGACCTTTGTAATCTACCATCTCGGGAGCAACTTCCATTACCCCCGCCTCCGAAGCTAGAACCAGCACGTCATCTTTTGTAACGTAGTAGCGTGAGGGCCGAAGACCATTTCGGTCGAGGCAGGCACCAACCACTACTCCATCGGTGAAAGCTATGGAAGCAGGACCATCCCAAGGTTCCATTAAACAACTATGATATTCGTAAAAAGCGCGTTTCTCATCACTCATACTCTCATGGTTTTCCCAAGGTTCAGGAATCATCATCATAGCAGCATGCGACATTGATCGTCCCGACAAAGAGAGAAACTCCAAGCAATTGTCAAAAATGGCAGAGTCACTACCATCCTCATCTAAGATCGGAAAAATTTTCGGCAAATCCTCGCCAAACAATTCCGATGCTAGCATAGCTTGCCGAGTTTTCATCCAATTCTGATTACCACGAACCGTGTTAATTTCGCCATTATGGATCAAATACCTGTATGGGTGAGAACGATCCCAAGTGGGGAAAGTATTAGTAGAAAATCGAGAATGAACAAGAGCAATGGCTGATGACATAAGTGAATCCTGTAGATCCGGATAGAATTCCTTAACCTGCATGGTAGTGAGCATACCCTTATAAACAATGGTACGGCAGGATAAGCTGGGAATATAGAAGTTTGGATCCAACCCATCATACCGGATAATATTGGAGGCCCGCTTCCGAATGACGTATAACTTCCGGTCGAAAGCTAAATCATCTTGTATTCCAGCACTACGACCAATAAAAGCTTGCCAGACGGATGGTTCGGCCGAACGAGAAGTCGGCCCCAAGTAAAAATTGTCGGTTGGGACTCTACGCCAACCCAGAAAATTCTGACCTTCTTCGGTAACAATTTCCTCAAACTTCTTTTGGCAATTGTGACGCAATTCACGATCTTCTGTTTGGGTAAAGAAGAGCATACCAACGCCGTATTGGCCGCGATCAGGCAAATTTATGCCAACTCCCTCACAAGCATGCCCAAGAAACTCATGCGGGATTTGCATCAGAATGCCTGCCCCATCGCCAGTATTATCTTCACAACCACGAGCACCTCGGTGATCCAAGCAATCTAAGGCATCAAGTGCCTGACGCACGATGCGATTCGATCTTTCACCTTTTATATGAACGACAAAACCAATACCACATGCATCATGTTCATGAACTGGATTATAGAGTCCTTGCTTTGAGGGAAGACCAAACAATTTTGCCACTATGAAACCTCCTATGTTACCTTTTGCCTATTCCGACACACATAGTCTTTGGGATTTTAAAATTCAGGTAGAGAGTCACAGACAACAGGCTAATGCACAAGGGGCACAATCCCAAGAAAAAAGCCTTTTTGGTATCGACCATACCTAACGGGTGGACTGTTTGTAGCGGCTAATCATGCCTATTGAAGATAATCATAATATTTTGATTTCACCCCTAAGTCTTGGCAGACACAGCGGTAAGGTACAGGAAACACACATCGCCAATCGCACCCCAACCAAGATACCATTCGGCCGAGGGGTCGATTATACATTTAAATGCTCTACGTGTCAAGCATTTTCTTTGTGTTAAAGATTGCAAACAAACACAACAAACACAAGGATTCCCTTGACAGCCTCTTCAATCTTTTGCTATGATATTTATGTCGGTTTTCCGTGAATCGGTGGTTGATCTCGCTATTCAGTCTTTTTTCGCCACCGCAAAATCTAGTTCCTCTAAAGTCTATCTATAGCTGATGTTCAAGCCTGCATTTAATACATCATGTGGCTAGTCATGCCCGAAATTTCACTATCCATTTGAAAAAACTTAAAATGCGACAAAACGATTCACCAAATCAAATATGGAGTTTCAGTGCCATTTCCGTTTAAGACATGGGGAATTTTCGAAACCTT
>PBXZ01000067.1:0-36072 GCA_002729415.1 Candidatus Poribacteria bacterium
AATAAGAACGTTACATGCTTCTTCATTTATTATCTCCTAAGCAAATATTGCTAACTCACTTAAATTGAGGGTTCATTATAACCAAAACGATTTCTCAAGCAAACCAAATCTGCCGAGCTAACCTAATTATAAAATAACCGGAGTATTTTAACAGATTTGCAATAATATATTCAAGTTATAATTAATCAGAAAAAACTAACAAACAAAAAAGACCCCTTAACTTACTTTAAGGGGTCTTTTTTGTTTGAACTAAGTTTACCTTAACTGGGTATTATAAGACTTAACCTTACCCCAAGTGGTTGAAAGTTTACCGTGTGCTTTAACACTTAGTGCCCTATTGGGACGTCTTTCCTTCTCTCCAAGTTCCTTGACTTCATCTTCGGAAAGAGCCCGATCCCAAATAATTACATCATCGATTATGCCGTCTAGGAAATTATCGTTCCCGTCATTCCCACCAATTCCGCGACCACAACCGAATTCCAGCGGTCTATCCGGAAACAGATTGTAGGGTTCCGGTGCCGCATGGGGATTTCCCTGCCCACTAGCAGGAATTTCGGTCTTCTTCTTTTCATGGGTGACATAACCTATGGCTTCCTTACCATCAACGGTTTGACAAACATGAATCCACTTCTCGGGTTCAATGGCACCATCAGTGGCAAACCAGGCTTCCGTTCCACCATGGGTCACTCCCCAGGTGAAATTGTTACTACTCGTCGTCACCATGCGAAAAGTGAAATTGGCTCCCCAGCCAACTTTCTCTCCTTTCCAAACGCCAGAATGATCGCGTCCTTCCCGGACATACAACCAATAAGATACAGTGTTAGGCCCTTCAAGAACTTTTTCAATATCTTTGCTAAGCTTGATATCTGCACGGCAATCATCGTTGCCATTAACATCAAGCGCTTTACCGAATTTGCCACCATTTTTAACCACAGCGCCTTTAAACAATTTACCATGATTCTGACCGATGGCATCGGTAACCTTACCATCATCAAAGGTCCAGGCAGCAACAACACCTTTGTTGAGATCTGCCTGAACCAAGCTGGCACAGGACAGAACAAAAAAAGCAACAAAGCAAATCCGAGTCGCTAATCCAGTCATTTTTCCGCCTTTTTACTTGTTAACCCCATATTAATCGCGTTTTGTTAATGGGGTTAACAAGATTCTCAACCCCATTAACAGAACGTGATTTTCATTAGGATTAGTTACTGTTTGATTTTTCCCCACTTGGTGGTGAGCCTGTCTCGAGCATCAACAGCAGTAACTGCGTCACCTTTGAACAAATCTCCAACCTCAGCTTTAGTCAAAGCGCGGTTCCAGAAATAAATCTCATCGAGGGTACCATCAATCCAGAAATCGTTTCCGACAGTACCACCCTGAGCTCGACCAACTCCCAATTCAACCGGGCTCTTGGGGAAAGTCAATAATGGCGTCTTTATCGGTTTGGGATTAGTTTGACCGCTGGCCGGGACTTTGTTGTTCACGTAAGCCGTGGCAGTTTTACCATCGACCACATACGCAACGTGGGTCCACTCGCCTTCCTTATAGGAGTTATCACACGCAAACCAACCTTCAGTACCTTCCCAGCAACTTCCGAAGGTCATATTGACGGCACTGGTGGTGGCCGCTCGAACCATGAAGAGCGCTCCCCAGCCAATCTTCTCCCCTTTAAAGAANANGCCGGAATGANNTCTANCNCCACCTTTNTTGNCATTNANCCACAGNGAGANTGAAAAAANACCGTCTGCCTGCTCAAGNCTCNNCGAANNNGGAATCGAAACGTATTGTCCGGTATTCTTGCCTGCGGCAGGGTTTTTCGGGTTCGCAAGAACCAGGCCCTGACCTTTTTTGCCAGCACCGGCTTTGGCACCATTCTTNAAAGCGCCGTCGTTGCTACCAACCTGATCCTTTGCAGAACCATCATCAAAGGTCCAAGCAGAAACCAAGTCGTCATTTAACGCAGCCATTCCGCTAACAGCAAGAAAGCATACCGCTAAAGCTATTAACATAAAGGTTGTTAATTTCATTTAAATTCTCCTTATATAAACATCTTTTGACAAGGCAGCAGACCGGATTACCATCTATNATAGAAAGCTANCAAACAACCAGCCTTGTCTGATTTATCNAAACAAGGCCGATTGTATCATATTTATTTAACTTTATGTAGCAAAAAAGCACAAACAAAATCATAATCGCAACATGTTTGCGTGTATTTTTTGGTAGNGTGTATTTTTTGGTNAATTCTACATGTTAAGTGTGCATCATGTAACAAAATGTGCATATTAAACCTAATATCATATAACAGGCCCTGCATATCCTGTTTTCCCATCAATCAAAACAAATCGGNATAACATCTATATGAAACTAAAATAAACATGGTAAACTTAAAGTACTAGCTGCTTTAACCTGCGTTAAAACCGCTTAAAACGAAGAAGTATGGATCTAACCAAAAGTAATAGTGAGACAAATTTTAAAGTGAGAATTTTAAACTTCTGGTTGATGTCCTTTCTGTTTTTCATCTACCAGGAACCTGGGTTTCNNNCCTCNACCGCNGTTGCAGTTTCGNTTANCTCNGNCNNCCAAANNGAANTAAAACNNNCTGAGGATACCCATTTNCANCGCGGTATGCATAATACTAAAGTGGGGCTCTACGATCATGCTATTACCGAGTTCCAAGAAGTTTTAAAACTTAACCCAGCACATAGCGCAGCTTTCTGCCAGATGGGCGCAGTTTATCGTCTTAAGAATATGCTCAACGAGGCTGNAGATGCTTATCAACACGCCCTGACAGTACCAGCCATAGGAAACTCGCACGGAGTAGCCAACTTGTGCCTGGGGATGATCTATAATTCTCAAGGGAAGTTTCAGAGAGCAGAACGACACGCGGAGAAAGCGGTCGAGTTGATGCCGAAAATGGCGAACTCCCACTGCCAGCTCGGCAATATCTATACTCGGCGCGGAAAGTTTAAACTTGCAATCGAACAGTATCAAAAGGCACTTCAGCTGGACCAAGGCCTGGCTGAAGCCTACCACGGACTTGGACATATTAGGCTCAAACAAAATCAAGCAGAACAAGCACTTNANTCCTACCAAGAAGCAATCAAAAGAGAACCATACAATCAGGCTTTCCATTACAATCTTGCCACCGCTTATCGCCGATTGAACAGAATGNAAGANGCAANAGATCAGATGNAATNTTTTCAGGAGACNAAAGCTTACCAAGATACCNTTCAGCGGCANAGGAAAGAATCACAAAAGAATCCGAAGAATGTATTGCTANACGCTCAANTGGCGGAAACTCACCTGGCTGTCAACAATATCAACGAAGCCATCGNAGCCTANCAAACTGCAATCANCNTGCAACCAAGTTTNGTTATCGGCCACNATAACCTGGGAACAATCTACACNCAGCAAGGGAAATTNGAGNAGGCAATTGACGCNTTNCNGAAAGTTATTCAATTAGATAAANNCNCNGCAGAACCATATCTGAAACTGGGTTGGATTTACGCTCGTCAGCAGAAATACGATTTAGCCGNGTCATATCTTCANCAGGCCAGCCAGCAGGATCCNAANTNGATATCGGCCCTTCAAGGACTGGGAGANNTTTATATNCAGCAAGGCAATTTGGAAGAGGCAATTGACTCCTATGTCAAATTGGTCAAGGTTNATCCAACCGAATCTCAGGCNTGGTTGCGACTGGGGGTTTTGCNAATCAATGCNAATCAACCNAGTAAAGCCATCGACGACTTCAAAAAGGTGATCGAAATTGATCCGGAATCTGCANATGCCTATAACAACCTNGCNTGGCTATACGCCGATCTGGAGANGAATCTGGATCAAGCAGTTGNACTGGCAAAAAAAGCAGTCGGGTTAGCCCCNACCGCCTCAAACTTTGATACACTGGCTTACGTTTATTACCAGCACAAACAGTATCCACAGGCCGAAGAAGCAATTAAACGTGCCATTGAAATTTCTCCCAGTAACCAGAAATACAATGAAATGCTGAAAAAAATTCAAAGCAGACACCCAAAAGGAATCAACCAGCAAAAATAAAAGGATTGATCAAACAACAACCAATGACCATACTTTGCGTTTTACGTTTTTTCATGTCCTGTTCGATCCCTTACCTTCTGATTTTTACCGTTTCAGTAACCGTTTCCCAATCCAAAGTTAGCTTTATTGCNGTAACCAAATCTGGAGTTGACTTTAAACACACTGACGGCAAGAGTGAGAAGCGGCTCTTCAATGAATTTTTGGGTTCCGGCGGTGGATTCTTCGACTACGACAATGATGGGGATCTCGACATTTACCTGGTCAATGGAGCNTCTCAGATTGCCTCCCTCGGCAAAAATCCTTCAACCAATGCCCTTTATCGCAATAACGGAGATGGCTCCTTTTCCGATGTCACAGAGTTAACAGGAACAGGAAGCACAAGCTACGGCACAGGATGTACAGTCGGTGATTACGATAACGATGGGGATTTAGACTTATACATAGCTAACTTTGGCCCCAATNTNCTTTACCAAAATAGTGGTAAAGGAACATTCATTGATGTGTCGATGCAATCAGGAGTNGCAAATTCGCAATGGGGCACAAGCTGTGCCTTCGCCGACGTCGACAACGATGGCAACCTCGATCTGTACATTACCAACTATGCCGACTATGCTGTCAAAAACGACAAAAAATGCTANGTACGCGGAATATGGCAGTATTGCGGACCACGGNCCTACCCTCCGGATACAGATATCTTCTATCACAATAATGGCAACGGGATNTTTACTGACCTGACAGAAAAAAGTGGTTTTTTGGATGTTCCCGCCTGCCACGGTTTAGGTGTTGCTTTCGGCGATTATGACAACGATGGAGATCAAGACCTTTACGTGGCCAATGATCAAGATCCAAATTTNCTGTTTCAAAACCAAGGTAGCGGTAAATTCGAGGAGACAGCTTTACTCTCCGGTGTCAGTTACAGCGANATGGGGAAGGAGGAAGCTGGAATGGGAACCACCTTCGGTGATTATGACAACGATGGACTTTTAGATCTAACTGTCAGTAATTTCCAGAAAGAAACGAATACGCTATACCATAATGAAGGAAGCGGTTTTTTCGCCGATGTGACGACGTTGGCTGGCATTGGCGAAATCACATATAGCTATTTGGGATGGGGAATTGCTTTCTTCGACTACGACAACGACGGTTACAAGGATATCTTTGTAGCTAACGGACATGTTCTGGATAACATTACCGACATTGATCGTTCCACAACATATCCACAACGCAACCTCCTGTTTAGAAACCTGGGGGACGGGACATTTGACGATGTCAGCAATCAATCCGGTACAGGGTTAGCACTACAGAAGGTCAGCCGCGCAGCAGCTTTTGGTGATTACGACAACGATGGAGATCTGGATATACTTGTTACCAACTGGAATCAGACAGCAGATTTATTGAGAAATGAAGACGGCAACCTAAATAACTGGATACAAATTGATGTCGTTGGCACCAAAAGTAACAAGTCGGGAATTGGAACACGAATCAAACTGGTTACCGGTAACTTAAAACAATACCAGGAAGTACAAAGCGGGGGAAGTTACCTTGCTTTTAGCGATCTACGCGTACATTTTGGAGTTGGAGATGTCAAAAAAATAGATCTGATTGAGATTCACTGGCCTAGTGGCCATGTTGATCAATATAAAAACCTAGCAGTTAATTACAAGTTTATTGCAACTGAAAACATTGGCTTAATCAAAAGGGAAGAGTAGCTCTTCGCCCAACCTAAGACCGCAACTTAATAGTTTTTCAGAAAAATCATGCGTTTAGCCACTNCAATTAGNATATGCAAAACCANGATATCAATTTCTTGGNTTCGGTCAGATGTTTNACACANAAACAATTAATCAAAGAACCTGTCATAGNCTTCAGCCTTCTTTACTGTTTCTCAGTGGGACAAAGGTTTTCATATCGGCAGATTTAACAACTTCAGTAGAGAAAATTACGTTTTGCAAACTTCCGCTGGCCAGGTGGAATGTGACACCTAAGTTATTGCAAGTTCAACCTAATGCCAAACAGATTCTAAAACTGAAAACACAAATTTCATACTTGATAGTTAGATCGAAAGAAACTAGAATAAGCAAACTATTGATAATCACGCAACCAAGACAAGGGATGATATTATGACGAAACCTAGATTGATTATAATAATAAATTTCTTTTTAATTCTTAACCTTGGAGTTTTTATTTTTGGATGTTCGGATGACGGGGAACAAGAAGAGGAAAAAGAANCTCAGGAGCAAGAAATACAGCAATTAGTGAGGGAACTCGGTGACAGTGATGGAATGATTCGAACTCATGCAACAGTCGCTTTAAGTCGNATGGGAGAACCGGCAGTACCTGCCCTGATAGAAGCTTTGAGTCATCAAGACGTAGGCATACGCTGGAACGCCGTTGTTGCTTTGAATATGATGGGAGAATCCGCAAAACTGGCAGTGCCTGCTTTAATAAAGGCGTTAAAAGATGAACATAAGGAAATTCGAGCTACAGCTGCTGGCGCGCTAGCCAAGACAGGGACCTCTGAAGCTAAAGAGGCGCTAGTTGAATTTGTGCCAACATTGATAAAGTCATTGAGTGACAAAAACGTNGGNGTTCGAGTTTCTGCTGCCCGTTCTTTGGGGGAGATAGGTGTGACAGCTAAACAAGCAGTACCCGACCTGATAAAGGTCTTAGAGGACAAAGATGTGGGGGTTCGGCGGAATGCTGTTGCTGCCTTGGGTCGAATAGGATCAGAAGCAGCAGAGGCAGTGCCAGCTTTGATCAAGGTTTTGAATAATGATGTTGTAGCGGTTAGTTCTCTGGTCCTTGGCGCTTTAGAAAAGATAGGGACCCCTGAAGCCAAACAGGTTCTAAAAGAATCCTTGGCGAAAAAACAGTAACTTTTTGCCAGGGTTTAATTTGCATCTAACATCCGGTAGAGACCAATTTCCAGATAATCACGTTACCANTAGTATCATCCCCGATATCCATGCAGGCAGTCTATTTGGGAACAGGTTGCCTGGTGCTAGTGTGTCTAGAAGAAATAGTGGTCTTCAGTAACGCATAGCATCCAGCAGATANCCAAAAAATGAAGGGAAAACTATCAGTTCAATAGTTTTCTGGAAAAATAATTCGTTCAGCTGCTTCGATCAGAATATGCAAAACCATGATATGAATTTCCTGGATGCGGTCGGATGTTTGACCGGGAGCAATTAACCAGAAATCAGCCATCGTCTTCATCTTTCCGCCATCTTTACCCAGCAAGGCGAAGGTTTTCATGTCNGCAGATTTAGCAGCTTCNATGGCACGAACCACGTTCTGCGAGTTTCCACTGGTCGAGATAGCAATTAATAGATCNCCNGGACGCCCGAAAGCGGTAATCGATCTGGCAAAAACCTCATCAAATCCAAAATCATTGGCCACACAAGTCAGGTGTGCAGGATCACTCAATGCCATCGCTGGTAATGGTTGCCGATCTGCCCTAAACCGACCCGTCCATTCCTCCGCAAAATGCATGGCATCACACATACTTCCACCATTTCCACAGGTAAATATGCGGCCGCGATCACGAAAAACTTCACAGATCATCTGCGTTGTCTGATTCATCACCTTTATCGTCTGTGGGTCATGAATAANTTGATGAAGTACACTTTGTGCGTCATCAAGTGAAGAGCGAATAATAGATTCGACATTCGTATCCAAATTAAACCTTATCGTATCCAAATTAAATCTTAAAAATTTCTCCCATTCGTCCACCAAGAGCCTTACCTGCCACAACCAAGCAAACTGTCAAAATCAACATCCCAATCACACCTAAGGCACTGGCGACATAATCGCCACCTTCGAGCCATTGAGCAACAGTAAAGATTGCTTTAGTGATCGGATAATGTTCTGACCGCATAGCTAGGATGAGACTTTCACTCACTTCAAGCATCGAAAACGAAAAAACCAAAATAGATCCAGCCATGATATTAGCGACCACTAATGGTAGAGTAATTTTCACCAACGTTTGGACGGGAGTCGCACCTAAATTTTGTGACGCTTCCTCGTAGGTAACAGATGTTTGCTGTAACCCAGCATAAATTGATCTTAACATGTATGGTAGACGTCTAACCGAATAACCGACAATCAGGAGAAACGTTGGGTTTTTGCGAGGGTCAATGACATTAATCAACGACTCCGGTAAATACTTCAACAGCAAAGTCGTATCCGAAAAGCTGCCGACATACCCGAAAGCAATAGCTACTCCCGGTATCGCTAGAGGTAACATCGCTACTGCATCAAGCAGATTGCCAAATGGCAGATTCTTTCGCGTCAACAGGTATGATATAACCAGCCCAGCAGTCAAGGCAATGATGGTGCTGAATATACTGTAAAACAGGCTGTTTTTAATGCTCGACCACGTATCGCTATGTGTAAAAACAGTACTGTAATGGCTTAAGGTATAACTTTTGGGCAAAACATCGACAGTGGGTTCAAGTTGACTACTGTCGGGTGTGACAGAGATCATGATGATGCTCAGATGTGGTAGTAAGGCCAAGAAACTTACCGTACCAATGACGAGATAAATCAGTATTGTCATTTTCCTATCGGCATCCACTTCACGTGACCCAACATGCCCACGTCCTACCATGGCATACTGACGTTTAGCCGTTAACCTCTTCGCAAAATAGAAGGAAAGAGCGGTTAAGACGATAATAACCACTACCAACGCGTAGCCCATTGGGTTGACATTAGCATCGGTAATCTGTCGAAATATCTGGACGGCAATCACTTCATTGTAATCAAAAATCAGTGGTGTCCCAAGATCGGTAAATGCCCAGATAAAAACTAGGATGGCGCCAGCGAAGTAACCAGGCAACATCAAAGGAACCGTTATTGTCCAGAAAAGCCTGAACTTACTGGCACCCATATTTTCAGCTGCTTCTTCCAAACTAGGATCTACGTTAGCCAAAGAGGCCGAAACATTGAGGTACATGATTGGGTACAAGTGCAACGTAGACAGAAAAACCACGCCGGCAAAACCGCTTCCGAACCAGTCAATAGGATCCATGATATCAATCAGGCCAAGCTTGGCCAATAGCGTATTGATGCTCCCGTATAGCCCGAAGAGCTGCTTCATCCCAACTGCCCCCACGAACGGTGGCATTATCATGGGAATCAATATTATTCCCTGCAAAATGCCGCGCCCCTTGAAATTGTAACGTACCAGCAGATAGGCTATCGGCAAGCTGAAAATCGTTGTCATAATGGTAACCGAAATCCCCATCTTAAAGCTGTTAAACAACATCTCCCGGTAGGTCTCGTTAGTNATGATCAACTCAAAATACTCTAGACTAAAACNGCTATTAATCCAAAAGGCTTCTTTAAAAGTGTAAAGGAGTGGATAGATTAAAAAAATGAGAAAAAAAAGGGCAATTGGCAGGAGAATCAATGAAGTTGAATGGGATAAAGTTCGTGTTTTCAAAATAGCAATATCAGTGAAAACAAATACGATAAATTAATTTAACAGAACGGATCATTTAGAAGCTCAGCCCAAGCGTAACACGGTGANTTTGCTGCAAACGGCCAAAATTAGTGAAAGCATAGTCAAAATTCATTTCTGTATCATTTAGCCTCGTCTTATACCCTAAACCAAGGCTNACCCCTTCCTGATCCTCAACAGCTAAACTAACGGACTTTCCATTTTCATCTTTACGAGANCTCAGGCGCAATTTATAACCAGCACGAATTGATCCGCTATCTTTATAGACGTANTCCNCACCTAAATGCATTCGNTCCGTATTGTCANTTGGATGATGACTGTCNANAGCAAAAGTCAGTACNTCTTTACTACTTTTAATCGCATCAAAAGCAATTCCAAATCGAAAACTTGCAGGTAGCGAAAATGCTAAGGTATCGAGTTCAGCAGATCTTTTTGCCGTTGTGGCAGTCGGCTGATTCCTCGAACCTGGCACACTNCCGACAATGTTGACATCTGTTTGGAGTCCAGGCCCGGTGAAGTGCATATCCGGCCCAAAATTCGAGAAAGTTATACCAATTCGAAAATTTTCCCAACCGGTATGGTAAAGAGTCCCAATATCTATTCCGATTCCCTTAGCCGATTCATGGTGAATTCTCTGGTGAATATACTTTGCATTTATTCCCAGAAACAATTTCTTATTGTCCGAATTCATCTTAATCTTTCTGGAATAAGCGACAGAAACAGCACTATCTCGCGCATCATAATACAAGCCCGTCCCATCTGGTTCCTGGTAAGTTGTAATCTGCATCTCAGGCATGGTAAGCAAAGTCACGCTCAGTCCGAGGGTTCCGCTCACCAAATCCACTGGTGCTGCTACAGCCAAGTAATTAAATCNAGTATCAGCAATCCAGTAAGTATGNGTATCAGAAAGGTTAAAGCCTTCAAGTTGTCCAATTCCCGCTGGATTCCAATAAACAGCCGTNACATCGTCGGCAATAGCACAAAAGGCACTTCCTATACCATCAACTCTTGCTCCAGGTCCAATCTTCAGGAATTGGGCACCAGCTGTCCCAACACCAGTACCGGCCTTAATGTCCAGAGAAAAAACGGACATGATCACGCATATGAATGAAAAAATATGGATTTTACTTACCATATCACCTGATAATGGCGAATCTGCCGATTTTATAACCTAGGTTCGAACCATCGGCGTTAAGCGACTCTACGTGGTACACGTACATGCCATTTGCCAAAGGCCGACCGTCATAAGTCATGAGATTAAACGCCTTCATCCCTCCGGATTGATCCGGCATACTTGTTTTGGTTAATAGGTCACTCTGATGATTAAGTTCTCTGACCAACTCACCAGCGAGAGTATATATCTGAATCTTACATTTAGGNGGTAGATGCGAAAAGAAAATTTGATCCGTATCTAGTGAGGCAACCAANCGGTTTGTCACATAATAAGGATTGGGAAAAACGTTAATTCGATCAAGATTATGNTGATCAAAATTAAAGGATTGNGCTTGAGTCTCAATTAGGAACAGATCGCNAGTCGTATTGGGTTTTGTACTGTTGAAACGCCATATATCTCCCGGTTTGGGNACTGAGGTAAAATGAGTATAATACCGCCATTCATGTTCCACACGATAACTGGTTTCNGGNTTATTGATCAAATNAGGNTCATCACTTTNTTCTTTATTTTTATCAATTTGAGCAAAAAAATCATTAATAATTGGATTCCCNTCTCGNCCNGTTTGTGGAATACCAGATTTGTCCAATTGATAATAAGGAATGCTAGTAAAAATTATGCGCTCATCGAATCCCCAACTCCTGTTGCTATTCTGGTCAGCATAAACCGGCCAGACCCGCATGTTATCCGTCATATCCCAAAGNTCAAAAGGTACCTTTGAATAAGCCAGAAGAGGTGGACGATTCGTANCAGTAACCTCTTCTGAATTGGAAGAATCATAATTGATTCCCTTCTCCATCTTGTTGAGNAATCGAAGTTGATAATCATGGTGATTGGCATTTCGACCATCCGCAACCCTTCCTTGAGATCCAATTATTCCATGTCCAGACCCCCCGTTCATTTCCTCNCCCACGATATCAGGCTGCGGGCCATCCACCTTAATCATCAAACCNTGTACTATAACCGTTCGATTCGACTGGAGTTGATCCTCCAGTAGAATAATCCCTTCATCTCTATCAGTCAATGTCCATAAACCATCATAAAAAGTTATTTCATAAGTATGACCCGTTATTCGATTAGGCTCAATNGGTATTACCCGAACAACCCCATGGCTGGTACCAATATGAGTTACATTTGTTCTGGGCAATTGGTACCCTTCAGGATACGTGCGAGGAACCACCTNAACGGTTGCCTGATCCNTATGGCTTTCCAAAGGAGGTAACCCCAGNCTCGGCTCTCCAGAATCGTAAGCCGTCACGCAATAAAGGTACTCCATACCGTTAAAGAGATCCNTATCAATATAATGGTATCTTAACCCCTGATTTTTTCCGATTGCTCCGGAAGGTGATGTGGTTATTTNAAAGATGTCATNTGGTTGAGGTGAACCTTCGATTTTAAAATACATGCCGGCAAAATGTATAATGGCTCCAGAAACATATAACCCATCCGGANACGGTGTAAAAGATGTCAGATCCTTTAAAAGGGTAAAACCATCATCGCCATGATGCTGACCATACTTTAAAACTTGTGATTTGGCCAGATCAATGACCTCAAACTGCTGTGTGGTCAGAAATTTGATCAGAAAGGTTGATTCCGCAAGAGAATTTGACTTTTTCGGTTGCCCCCGCAAGACGGCAATCGACACGTCATTACTAATTTTNCCCACATGGGCAGCCGAAACAAGGCTACGGGTAAAACTAATTTCATCATATTCAGCTATAAGTTGCCAATCGCCTTCACTANCTTTATTCTGATTAGATAAAGACAATTTCCGATACACACGGTATCCTTCAAAAACACGATTTGGATTGCCTGCATCAACGTAGTCTTCAATGTTTCTCAATTTCCCCGATANATCTATCCATCTGTTTGAACCATCCCACACAAGCGTGACAGACCTATCTGCGGGATAAGCACGTATCTGCGGNGATGGTATCGGNGAAACGCCTAATACTTCATCACCAGTCGCTGCNACTGCGACAAAAAATAGTATGGCCAATGTTACTAACTTGAGTCTTATGACATTCAGATTCATTCGATTACCAATCCATCATTACGCCGAGCATAACTTGGCGTGGTGGAGACCAAGCTCGTGGTGTTGTTCGTTTATTACTATACATCGGTCGGCCATAGATTTCATACATTTCTGGGTCAAGAACATTGTAAAGGTTCTTTGTATTGAATAAGTTACGAATATCCAGAAAAAGAGACATCGGAATATCTAACAGGAGATTGAGTTTCCAATTCAATATGAGATCGAAATTGTAGGTTGAGGGATAACGCCTAGAACCTCTATATGACCGGCGATTGGGTGTCTCAGGATAAGGCAACCCACTGGCCCATCTACCAATCCCGTCAATATCAATGCCAAAGGGAAATTTAACATTGAATAACATCGAGAATCTATGTCGTTGATCCCAGTTCAGCCATTGATATCCCGCAGTTCTAGATTCATGATCAACGTATTCACCATCCCAATATAAGCGGCTCCCTTTTGCCATGGCACAGCTATAGGTTAACATACCGGAGAATCGAGAAAACTCCGATTCCCGTTTCTGAAGCACAAACTCAACCCCTCTTGATTGCGCATAAGCAGTATTCACAAAATGGTAGTAACTATACTGACCAATGTCTATGAACCGAACATCAGTAAGATTATCCATATTTTTCATAAAACAGGTTACGCCAAACATGGTATCATTAGCCAGCTGACCAGTAATTCCAACCTCTGAAGCAACCGTCTTCTCTAGCCCAAGATTGGGATTCCCCACCTGCCTGATTCTCGCACGCAGATCAAATGCCGTACCTTGGTATAGATTATTCCCAGGCGGTATTTGAGAATAATGGCCATAAGAGAAATGCACCTTCCCGTATTCCTCTATCGGATATGAGATTCTAAAACGAGGACTTAACACCGATTTTGCCATCGGCTTGATGGAATTCTTTTTTTTCGGAAAAAACGAGAATCTCTGTTCTTCTAAAAAAGCTTCCTGATTAACTAAATTATGGAGCGTATCTCGATAAACAAATCTCATAAAATCCGGGTCNAGTTCTACCGAACCATATTTGATTCCGCCATCGTCACTGCTTTCAAATGGATCTTCCCAATCAGCAGGATAGCGACTNTCNAATCTATAAACATCAAGACGTAACCCAANATCAGCCATAAACTCAGCATACTCTATTTTATCCTGTACATATGCACTAATTTGTGATGGCTGAGCATCATAATAATCAATCCNCAAATCAGCCTCACTATAAACTNCCGTNTCGAAAACTTGAATTNTCGTNCCAGCATACNGACTACCNATTTTTAAGTGATGNTATCTATTCAATTGGCGCACGATATCNGCTTTAACCGTAAAAACAGAGGACTGCCGAGATTTCCATTCGTTATGATCACCAGCAATATAGTAGTTCGGATCATTGTAAGCGNGAACAGGAGCGTGGATCTTTCCCTGCTCTANATTTTCTTTGTGTGTCAGATCCACATTCCANGTGTTTCGATCAAATGCCTTTGTAAAAGGATCCCATGACCTTTCATCCTGCTTCTCCTGATAAGTGTTCTTAAAATAACCCAATCTTATCCTGTACATTGTCGCCAAATCNAGATGNTGTGATAANAGTACNCCAATGTTAAATCCATTNTTTTTTCCGGTGGGATTCATNCCTGGATTAAATCGATATTNACTGCTGGAAAACTCACTTCTGCTGGTATCAAANACAACGCTCGTTTTTAATAATATATTGGATGTTAACAATNACTTCAGGCTTCCCTGAATACCAGATTGTCCGGTAAAACTTCCAGGCAAANACCCCGGATATCTCTGCNGCTGGCCGGAAATGGTAAAAGTATTATATCCATACAGCGGCCCACTCAGAAAAAACTCACCNAGATGCGTACTACCCAAGTTATANCCGTTGGCTCCAAACTTACCNTGATCATTCTGTTTCAGNAGGTCGCTATATTGATGGAGATCTATTTCATAACCATCTGNCAAGGTGACCTTTTTGGTTGCGTAATCAATTTGNTGACCATCAGTAGTTTTGTAAGGTCGGCTTTCNGTNATATGATCACCGTTCGCATCTAGAATCGGCTCGCCTGTNNCAGNATTGGTTAGAAGAAACTCAGGATTCTGTGTTCGATCAGCCCAAATCCCNGGCAAAATTGGCGTNTAGGTAATTGAATCNATTGCCTNCGTTCCGTATTCCGAAACTGTCTTNCGATCTCCTCGATAAGGAATCTGATANGGATAAGGTTTCCCTANAAANACCCCTTCAAATAATTCCAAAGAGTGANGTCGATAATTATNATCGGGATCCTGCCAGGAAACTAAATNAGGCTGAATNTCATCATGCCGCGACCACATACCGTAACGGTATACCAGTTTTCCGGTAAAGTTCTGTTGTCCTTCTCTAGATACNAGATTGACAANACCTGAATGTGAATCTCCATATTCCGCATCCCAACNACCAGTGANNAGTTCAATTTGCTCTAACGTTCTNGGGTGAACATGCAANCCAATTCCTTTGAATATTGGGTCGGTAATCGGAAACCCATCCAGCATATACGNCATTCCCGTAGATCGCCCACCGCGAAAATGGATAGACCTATTCGCCCGATCGACTGTNGTTCCCACACTTTTAGCAACCATAATCTCGTCAATAGTATGATAAGGNATTTTCCATATCTCTGGAGCTTTGATCANCTTACNGCTTTGATTAAAACCATTATGAACACCAGATATATCAACCTTAATTACCGTTGGCNGNCTTTCAATCGACGTTGCNTCTAACCANAAATCGACAATAGTTGTCAAACCGATATTAATCTGGATTCCNTCTTTGNTTATAGAACGATAACCATTTAGATCAANCTCGATATCATACTTACCCGGATGCAGACCAACAAAAACATACTCACCATCCTGATTCGTTAATGTCACTCTTGNCGTACCTAAAAGTGCAACCCTAGCGTTGACTAGCGTTTTNCCTGTCTGTCCTTCTTTCNCCAACCCAAAAAGNTTTCCCGTAATAGCTGTTTCTCCNTTTTTTGCTATTAANAACAGNCAAAACAACATTGATAGCACAAAGACATTACAATTGATAAACTGCCNTTTATTGATCGGACTTTCCATAATTTAAGTTAGCAAGTAAAATTCTTTATGGAGAAATTTCTAGGAAAGAANAAAGACGTGCGATTGATATTTGCCGCGTTCAAGCAGATATTATTGNGTTTTTGTAGGTGATTGCACTATNTTCTGNGCGATTTGCTGATTTAAATTGTACATCAGCAGCTTACCTTCAAAATCACTNGTGAAATCNAATAAACCATATTGGAAAAGCCCATCATTCTCTACGAGCTTCTGCCCATTATTTGTNTCATAGGCAAGCGTTTTTATGTAATCATTTTTTTCGCCAATGCGCTGAGCCAATGTGTTTCGACGTTTTATAACATTTACNGCTTTTCGTAAAGGAGAACTAACCGATTTTTGGTTTGTTTTACANTCTAAAAAATTTCTCATTACAAACCATCGCTTAGGTCCGCCATTGTAGAATGTGTAATCCGTCCAGTGAAAAGGATTCAGTTTCTTTTCAAGATTTAGCGTTTGCTNNAACCAATCCGCATGAGTTGTATAAAAACGCATACATTTATTATAGATAGGATATTGTTGGTCACGCTTGANATGGAAAGCAGCCAATACAGCTCCCAAATGAGGTGCTTTTAGCATATTNACGTAGTATCTTCCAGTTGGATTATGCTGAGGATTGTACGATCCCGATAACTCTTTTNCCAATCTGACCAGATAATCNGGCCAAAGAAGCGGATCGCCAGTTTCAAAATCGACTCCAACCTCAAAGAACTCGAAATACGGACTATAAATTGGNCTNCTTGGATTNAGAATATCACGNATTAAACCTGGAATAAGGATCAGGTTATTTTGAGCAATACCAATGTCATCATTAATAGTCCTGTTAGTATTGCTGTANACCACTGTCTCTGTAAAATTNGTCTCAATCTCAAAAATCTTCAGAATCCGCAATGGATCAATGTCAGCGATCTGACCGGCAATAAGTGCAAATGGGAAGTACCGTCTCGCTTGGTAGACCGAGCTTTTTAGTGTCATCGGCGCATACCCGTCAACGCGAAGACCTTTTTGATAAACTAACTCTTCAGCAGTGATACCATAGACATCACGCTCTGTTTGCGGNCCAAAATTATCATAAATCAGGTAAGCTTGCTTAATCGCCATCTGGATATACTGCTCNAAACCATGCTGATANCGTGTTCTGAGNTTTNGATCGTGCACNACCAGCGAGTGTTTAGCCAAATCTTGTTTCTGATANCCGGAAATAGTAATTTCGAGNAGCTTTTCGTGAATGGTNTTATCAGGTTGAGAAAGCTGCGAAAGGACATCATCAATTACAATATCTTGAACTTCCTTTTGATTAGTTAGAGTAACNGCAATTGTCTTGTTATTCTTTAGATGATGCCAGAACGTATCGAAATCTCCNGCAGCTTTGTAACCGATNAAACCAATTGCCCCAAAAAANGCAAGTAAGATAACAGGNANGACAACCNAGAAAACCCCNCNGAAAACTCTCTTAAGTTTTTCTATCTTNGGTATCTCAGGGTCATAGGGAGGGATAATTTCACCAACCTGCTTACTCACCTGATNGTCAAAATCCNTTGACAGCTCGGGGNCAAGGAACTTTNCCTTNGAACTAAAAGGGCGNGTTTTCTCCTGCAAGAACTNTATTATCCTTCAATTTTGGACTTTTGCAATTAATAACCTCCACTGCCGGTTTGAANATNGATCCAGTCACTAACTAANNCATAAGGTTAACAGCACGAACNAAGAACCTACATTTCTNCTCTTACGCTGTNCTAACGAAGAAATGTTCCAGTTGTTCAAACTGTCCCTGCANCTTCTGAGGCATTAATTCGTTCAGNAGAGACCTTAACTGTTGTTCACGACCAGGCACAGTATGAAGTTGTAAATTNTGTGAATTCAAATACTTCTGTAATTCTTGAACCAAGAAAGTCTGAAGCCCATCCCCNGATTCATGAAGTTGGGACGGTAAAAGTGCAGGAACATTGACACCACTAATAAATATATCTACCAGCTGAAATTGAGCATCAATCTGCTTGGATATTTCATCGTATCGCTCAAATGCTACCTGTTGTACTCGCTGGTTAAAGCCTGCAACCTCTTGATTGACAAANTCAGCATACCGAGGAGTCCATTCTTCACTAATATAACATTGATCATCAGCAACAATTTCTTCCATTNCTACCGCAATTTTTTGTAATCTTCCGGATAATTCATTATTGACCATACTGTGAATNTCACTTGACAGCAAGGTGATACTTTCGATTAACTCAAGCTCGAATTCCTGCGTTGCNGCNTTTAAATCTGCTCGCTTGATTAGATCCAGAAGATGCGTGGAAACGGATTCAAGATCTGGCACATCCTTTAGGAAATGCTGTAATAAAANATACGATGACTCCAACAGACTAGATNCAACATCATAGANNGACCANCTCATCTGATTACGGATTGTGNCGACATTTTCACGNATTTCGATTAATTTATCGTAATAACTTAGCTGANCTTCCTCAACCTGAACATTATAAGAACGCGGATTCGGTAACTCGAAAGCTTGCTGTGTNAGGATTTCACGACGGTCGCTAATTTCACGTCGGCGTTGCATCATGTTTGCGTCTTCGAGCGCATTGGCTAAAGACTCAATCGGNGTCTGCAATTTATCGAGTTGATCCATAATAGGCGGATAAGCCTGATATCGATAATCANTGGNCAGATTACCAATATCNTCAATGAGATCAANGAACATNCCTTCGTATGCTTCATCTTCNAAAACTGGATATTCTCTTTCNTCAGAATCNTCCANATCTTGTTCTTCTACCAATGAAGTGACAAATGGATAAAAATTTTCGAGCCGCTGTTCTGCCAGAAATGCAATCTTCACATACTCATAAAGTTTATCTNTCAATATTGAACANCNGTCAATCACAGCCGCCCGATCGAGCCCAAGAGAAGANAGGCTAATATATAAGAGTTCCTCCTCAATCTCAGAAAAGTGAGAATTCATCACAACGGCAAGCCGNTCGAAACTTTCATCATCGATAACCTCATCTGGTGAAAATTCTATNANNTTCCTGCTAACCTGACTTCCCTGCTTTGATTCGGTAATNATAAGCGGTGCCGTTCCATTAGCTAAGTCNTTCGGTGAACGACGGAGTGAAGACTCTTGATTGTACACATTTAACGCAGATTGNTAATGCCGGAGGAGNTCTGCACTNCCAAGTTCAATCAGCAAAGACTCAATGGCGTTCTTCGAATCAACCGAAACTCCCTCCTGCGCGAGCAACCNNCTTGACAATGCAGAAAAACCTTCCGCCCCCAAATTACGAAAAGATCGTAACANGTAACCTTTTTTACTATCNATGTAAATCTTNTGTTTTCCTAGAAAATGNAATTTTTCCACATANTGCGGACTGTCATCATACCAAATTTCTAACGGAAACAGCTTGTTATACACCTGAAACGCTACTTCNCCAGNTTCAATTTGATCAAACAACTCTCGATCGACATGCTGTAGGTCGTTNACATCAACCAAAATTTTCGATCCATTTACATCACTATAAATGGCAGCATCAATAATCTGCTCATATCCAACAAAATATCGTTTATTCGTCACGCTTGTCCCAGTCGCATTATCATTTGTAATTGCAATGCGTGGGATTTCAAAGCTATCGTAGTAATAATAAGATTTCCAACTCAGCGTTCGCCTTCTCATTTTTTCGAACAGTTGGTAACTCAAACTCTGTTTTACCTGCCGCTCGCGCCGCTTTGTTGGTCCTTCATAGAGGGTCAATTTACTGGACGGCTTATCCGATTCGATTGCAACCAGTTGTGGAAGTGCCTCTGCTTTTGCCGCACCTGAAAACTTCGTGAGCGTCTGATTAATAAACTCGCCCCAATTTGCCATTCTTATCCCCTAAAATCTAAATGCATTACTACTAAATTTATTAACCATTCTATTCTTTTCTCGCTATACATTACATTAAACAGAAAATCCAACAGGAAGACAGCTAAATTCTTTGAAATACATGGCTTTTTAAACGCCTAAACTTCTGTTTCTTTGACTTATACAAGAAGCCTATTATATAATTTTCCCCATGTCTCCCAGTTACGGCCACTCATCGCACAGCCAATTTCAAATTATAGCATAGCATAAGCTTCAAAATAAAGCATAAAGTAAACATTTCGTATGGAACAAAAGTGGTTAATTAAGTCCGATTCATCCGAACCAAACAAGCCCTCCCAACAGATTATAAATATCAAATCGATGCTCAATTTGTCTGTAAGTGATCTAGAAAAAACAATTAGTGCACTTTGGGAATTGGATCGCCTTACCTCCGCCCCTCTTTACTTCGAGACGGCCGCGGATCGAAAAGAACACATCATTCGCAATATCAGATCTATCGTCGAAAGAACGATTGACAATGCTGATTTTCTGGCAGGAACATTGATTGACCAAATTTACGAAGATACCGTTCAGCTAGAAAATGCCATCAGTGAAACATACACAAGCATCAACGCTCGTTTTTCCTTCTGGTTCTACTCACTGCAAGAACCGCATAAACCTTGCCAAGAGATCCAAACTTTTACCGAATTTACCGAGCTTTTTATTGAAGCGAATGTGGAACATGCGTATTTTCTGGTACCATTTGAATCATCACATTCTTTAGTCTGCCAGTATGTCCCTAATTCAAGTCAAATCGCTGATATCAAAATTCATACTTCAGATTATTTTCAACCATCCGGAGGATCACTACAGGGAGTCAAAAGAGTGTGGGCTAAATTATTGACACCTGCTAACACACGAATCTACCACATTTTCAAACATCACGCGAGGAACAATAACGTCGCCGAAAAAGAGAGTTCTTCTTTAATAGTAGAAAGATACCGTCCTCACAAAGACAACCAACTGAGCTCAATCCCCAAAATCCTATATGACTTTATTAATATGCACAGCATTAAAAACCGCCGTCATGTTCATCTGATACGTCGCGATGATAAATCGGCTGTATTATTAACGCAAAGACCAATCGAATGCGAAGACAATCACTTTAAGCTATCAAAAGAAGATGCTACCGATATTTGTTGCCCTGATGGTTTCACGAATCTTATGATCGAGTGATAACAATTAAAAATCAGGTTTTTGACACAAATACAAACCACATAAAGTAAGATCAGCGATGAAAATTAGCGAGTTCCAGCAGTTGATTGAGGATATATATTTAGATCGCGATTCGCAACGTGGAATTGACCGTAATTTTGTCTGGTTTACGGAAGAGGTGGGTGAACTCGCCAGAGAAATTCGGCAGGAACCGCGTAATAAAGAACGGCTGTTCGAGGAATTCGCCAATGTTTTTGCCTGGCTTTCAACGCTAGCTAGCCTATTGGATATAGACCTCGATAAAACAGTTGAAATGTACACAAACGGCTGTCCTAAGTGTGACTCAATCCCTTGCGCCTGTCAATACACGTGATTCAGTATCATAAAGAAGAACCAATGTTTCTGTCGATACTTTCATTCCCACATTGGATAAAATCGGTAAAAAAGATTGCTTCGTCCATCCCATTTTTTTGACTGTATCTCCTGTTTCCAAGTATCGCAGTACTCCTTCACTATTAATAATCTTCAAAAATTCCCCTCTAATGCCAACGGCATGTTTGGCAAGCAGCTTCATTTGATTTGCATTGAATTCGTTTTCCAATTTCGGAGGACCTACAAATTGCAAGTCAATGAAACTTTCAATTAAATATGAACTAACGAACCATGGGCCAACGTTTATTGAATTCAGCCGCGTGGTGTTGGCCCAAGCCAACTCAATCGGTGAAGAAGCTATGCCGGTTAATTGTTGAACAAAAGCATTTTTTCCAAAATCAACTGGCACCTTTATGTTGGTAGAACCGATTAAACCAATATAACTCTGCAAATGGGCTCGATCTCTGTCTGGAAAGACTGATAGAACTGATAACTGGCGAACGGAAACCGCAGAGGGAACAAAAACATTCCAGCAAATCACAGCACTTGAAAACAAACACGGCATAACCAAACTAATCAACCAGAAAAATTGAACATTATAATTTCCTCCCAAGAAAGTAACCCCTCCTACAACCAACAAGTACAACAACAAGAAACAGATGATAAATTTGATTAATGGAAGATCTTTTGGCTTCAGTGTTTCAAGTTGTTTTAAAATCTTCTCGCTATACTTTCGAAATGGATCAAACCGGTATTCGGCATGTCGTGCGGATCTACCTTGGCCTGCAATCATAAATGACCAAAACTGATTGGTAAATGGCACATCAGAAAACGGGGGTGAAGCGTAATCAAAAGATAAGCTAATTATGGTTCCGCTACCATACATAGATTTCGCTACATGGATAGAACCTGCATCACCAATCAAAACTTCTCCACCTGGCCTCAACACAAAATTGATCTTATCAAACGGGATTACCGATGAAACATCAAAACGCTGGGAAATAGATTCAGGCATCTCATTCTCTATTTGTAGGCTGGACAAGCTGACCGGCAAATATGAACGCAAAAAACTCCCTTTTATTGTGTGGAAATTTCTCCCTCCGGACAAAATTAGGATTCCACCATTTTGAATCCAATCGAGCATAGCAGTCTGTTGATCTTTGAGAAGATATTGATCAGACAATGGAACATTCCTGACAACCAATGTATCAATCGAATCGTAGCCTCTCCAACTAGTCGGCAAATCGCCAGGAACCGTATATCCGATAAAGATATTGCCGTTCGATTCTTGGTCAATCGGCTGCTTGTGAAGACGGCGCAACCCATCACGATTAGGCGAAACAACCAGTACAAAGAGATCTGATAGCGGACGCGGAATTTCAGTCATCACCTGCCGAGAAATCCGCACTTGATTTTGCAGGTTAATTAGCTGCAATCTCAGGTTAGATCGCCCTCTGGAAAGGAGGATAGGTATTAATCGTTTTTGCCGATCTGTATGCTGCAAGCTAAGTGGAACAGAATAGCTTTTCATCAATGTATCAGAAGAGATGCTATTAACTTCTACTTTGACATGTCCCTCAAAATTCTCGCCGCGGCTTGTAACTAGAATCCGAATAGGAACCCAGCGGTTACGTTTGTAAAGCTGATCATAACCGAGTTCTAGCGATTCAATATCAATTGCGGTAAAACCGAGAAGACTAGCTCCAAACAGAAAGAAAACAGAAAAGACTATCCAAAAACCACTCCACATCCTGTTCATTATGGACCTAGAAGTTCGTTTACCTTTAAGCCGATATCGGGACTTCGCATCAACGATTCACCGACGAGAATGGCGTCAACACCTATTTGGCGTAGCTGGGTGACATCTTCCTTAGAACTGATACCGCTTTCACTTATGACAATTTTACCCTGAGGAATCTGTTGAGTGAGGCGGAAAGTTGTAGCCAAATCGGTCTTAAAAACCTTCAAATCTCTATTGTTGATTCCGATAATTTCCGCATCTGCCTGCAGTGCGACATCCAATTCTTCTGCTGTATGTACTTCAACTAGACACGCAAGATCCAAACTGTGTGCAATCTTCATAAATTCCCTAAGTTGATTCAAGGATAAAATTGCGACGATAAGTAAAATGGCATCTGCTCCGGCAACCCGCGCCTCATATATCTGGTAGGGATCTATGGTGAAATCTTTACGCAGAATTGGAAGAGGGACCATCGCGTGAATCTCGGAAAGATAGCTGAGTTGGCCTGCGAAAAACTGGCTATCTGTCAAAACAGATATCGCTGAGGCACCATGCTCCAAATATATTTTAGCAATCTGGATATGATCAAAATTTTGTCGAATAATCCCTTTGCTAGGCGATTTTTTTTTAATCTCGGCAATTAAGTCTATTTGACCTAGCGTACCAATAGCAGAGCGAAAATCACGCGTCGGTGCCAAATGACTAACCTGTGCTTTCAGTTCTTGCAACGGAATATGTTCCCGAGCATATTCCAACTCCTTCAACTTATGCCCAACAATTTTGTCAAGAATCAAGTTCTTTCCTTCCTATACACAGCAACTTTAAACCCAGAAACCATAAGTTGGAATTTTGGCCAGAATCCCGAAGATCGTCCACAAACTGCCAACCGTAAACTCACCAAGAATCAAGCCTAAAAAGAAAGGTGCTGCCTTACGGTGCACACCAATTCCACCATGTTTCAGTACAACCCATTTAATTAACCAACTCAGGAAAAGGCAACTCCACGTGACATTCATTCCCCAACTAGTGGAAATAGCAAAACCTGCGGGATGAAATGGCCACCATACGAACTTCATGCGACAAGCCATCAACACCGTGGTAACAAGAAACCCCAGTACCATGAACGAAGTATCAGGAATCAAGGTATCAGTAGGAGAACTAAGCCATCCATCAAAGCGTCGATAGGGCTCGATGCCAAAAGCACTAAGCGACGGCCAATATGCTCGCACCTCCATACCAATCCGATACCCACGATCTATCAATGCCCAGAAACCAGACAAGGCTCCTGCCACTGCCGAAATCATCAGCGCCAACACAATTCGATGAAGATTCATTTGAGTACGCTCAGCAATCTTAAAACCTTCAAGTTGATGCGGCATCGGATGACTTCGATAAGCACGGTTAATAAACCAAAACATCGAAAACATAGCTAGATTACCGCGTCCAAGGTTCCGAGTACCAATTGACTTAGTCAAAATTTGGTCTGGCCCGGAATAATGCAGATCATGAACCGGCGTCCCTAACTCAGCGCGCATACGCGTAATTGCTATTGAGATGGCATAGTAAAAAGCAAAAAATATAAGAGTAATCCAAACCGTACCACCGCCTCGACGACAGAAAAAAATCATAAATACAAAGACAACAACTAAACCTAGAACAGCAGTTCGATAACGAATTGGTTCTTCGTGATCTATAAGCACATCCTCCCCTTTCAACGTCAATCTTAGCACATTAGCAAGATGAGCTCGACTCGCCCAGATAGCAATAACACAAAGCGCAATATACCCACCGGACGCCTGTTCATTGGTATATGGAAATCTTGGTAGTGCCTGTAAGCCTAGTGCTGATCCGAGCACACGCATCATTCGCCAGAACCAGAAGAAAAACCAACAGGAAAAAGATAAATCTAATGGTATAAAAAAACCCAATCCGATAGCAAACGGATACGCCGAAATGGGAATTCCGCCCATGGCATTCCATGGAGGTTCTGTGAATAGCTGAAAACTCTGGATCCGTGTCCGTAACTGCGGCACAACTGGATAAATAAAATTAAGTCCGTTTACCAACGCAAGGCCACCCGCTATTGAGAAGCCGATCCACATGACACGATTCCGAAAGAATCTTAGGTGCTGCGTCTCAGTCATTTCAAGCGGGAGTTGGATAATCGGATAACTTAACTTCTCTTGTTCAATCCACCGCTTACGTAAAATTACATTGATACACAGCATGCCGAACAGGAGGAAAAAAATAAAAGCCGTCCACCATAATACCGGCTCAGCCCAACCTATGAGATGATTTGCATCGTAAAGACTAATTTCACCCTCATAATACCCCTGAAGAAGCTTCGGATCACTGACCGTCAACCAACTCGGCAAGAACGGTATAATTAACTCCCGCCATTCATTTTCAGCGGTAGCAAATCTGAAGGCATGACCCAGCATCGGCACCAGAATTTCGAGCATATCATGGCCCGATATCCCAGACGCAATCGAAAGCATCAGGTATATAACAACCAATTCAGCTTGAGCTAATTGATGCTGAGGCCAAAAATGCTTTAGGATCTGATTGATACCGACTAGGAGGAATAAGCAGAAAATAACATTGAAAAAAAGCGAAATCGTTACCGGATGACCTGAGTAGCGTATAACTTCCATCTCAATTATCCAGTAACAATTAATAGGGATGAGAAGAACTGCAATGACGATAGACTTAACTGTCACTCCTTGCATGGAGCCATTCGACTTCATTGATTGACCTATCATCACTGCGGATTATAACACGAATGAAAAATTTGGGTCAATGAATCAACCAAGATGAGGTTTAATCTGTATGCAGACTAGGTTATTATGTTATAATGCAATATAATATACAGGGTTTTACAACCACGAAAGTTCAAGCAATTTTGCGACAGAAAATTAAAGCGGCTCTGAAAAATTTTGTCTATTCTGCTTATCAAAAAAGGCTCGAAACTCAATCCAAAAATTGGCAGATTCCATACCATATAGGAATTATTCTTGATGGCAACCGCCGATATGCAAAAGGTCAGGGATTCTCACACATTATCAAAGGACATTATGACGGCGCAGACAAACTAGAGGAAGTTCTGAATTGGTGCGATGAATTTGGAATTAAAATTGTAACTATTTGGGTCTTTTCACTTGATAATTTTAAGCGCGAACAGTCAGAGGTTATAGATATCCTAACCCTGATCGAGAAAAAAATCCGTGAGATGATTGTTGATCATAAAGTACACAAAAACCAAATTAGAATTCGGTCAATGGGACGCATCAATTTATTACCGCCCAGTCTTCAAAATGCAATCTATGACGCAGAAGAAGCAACTAAACACTATAGTCGATTCATTCTGAATATCGCCGTTGCATATGGAGGACGCGAGGAAATTATAGACGCTATCCAACAGCACCTTTACACAGAAGCAAAAAGCAAAAAAGGCATCCAGCAAATTGCGGACGAACTGACAACTGACCTAATATCACCACATCTTTATACATCCCAATTACCAGACCCAGATTTAATCATCCGTACAAGCGGAGAAATTCGCCTAAGCGGATTTCTCCTATGGCAGAGTGCCTATTCAGAATTCTACTTTTGTGAAACACATTGGCCAGCACTACGTAAAATTGATTTTCTGCGGGCAATCCGAGATTATAGCAATAGAAAAAGGAGATTTGGAACATAAATAAATCACAATCGAAATAGCATTATAATATTATGAACAACAAAATTGAAGGGAGAGTTATATCCGCCAGGACAAGTTTCTACGATGTCGACATTGGTACAAGTGTGCTTAGATGCCAACTTCGCGGGGTCGTCAAAAAGAAACTCCGATCGGAGATCGGAAAACAGATTTATTCTGATCCGATTTCAGTCGGTGACAAGGTACTTGTTACACCAATCGATAATGAAGAGGGATCAATAGAAGACCTTTTACCACGTGAAAACAAGCTTTCACGTCGGGATCCAAACCGACACCGCGAGATCGAACAGATTATCGTGTCTAATGTCGATCAAGCGGTAATCATGGGGTCTATACACTCACCTGATCTCAACTGCCGATTCATAGATCGTTTTCTGATTCTCGTTGCAGCAGGGAACATGGATGCCGTTATCTGCATTAATAAAGCTGATCTGCTAAACGAATATGAACAAAGCAAGTTCTCTAAAATCTTTCAAGTTTACGAAGATCTGGGATATCAATTAATCTTAACCAGTATTCACTATCAAGAAACAATAGATCAACTCCGCTCAATTTTAAAAGGAAAGCTTAGTGTCATTGTCGGCACATCCGGAGTCGGAAAGTCAAGTTTGCTTAATGCAATCCAGCCCAACTTGGGATTGCGAACACATGAAGTCAGTTCTAAAACGAAAAAAGGACGGCATACCACCACACTAGTTGAACTTTTCGACCTTGAAATTGGCGGTAAAGTTGCAGATACTCCCGGAGTGCGTGAAGTCGGTTTGTGGGGAGTTAACCCAGATCATATAGACCACTATTTTCCGGAGATAGAAAGTCGGATAAGCGCCTGCAAATTCAGCGACTGTTCGCACCGTCATGAACCAAATTGCGCTATAATTGAAGCAGTAAAACAGGGTAAGATCGCTGCTTTTCGTTACGAAAGCTATCTAGCTTTACTAGGAGAAAACAACTAATTGGAACGGTGGATGGGTACTCGCCTGTTTTCCTGCATAGCCTTTTCAGCAAGTAGACTTACACGAATCGCATCAAGCGCTTTGGTTGTGTCAGTCTGTGCAGAAACCAGATTATTATTTAAAACTTCGCTGAGCCAAAGATCAACAACCGATGAGTATTGAACTGAAGTTGGGGTAATTGATTCTATTCCCAATCTAGTTGAAACCTGCCATCCCCCACCACTATTAACCAGTGTCCCTTCATCCAAGACATAACGATGATGCTGCTCCGCCGACTGAATTTCAATTCCCCCGGACCAAGTCCAATGACCGATTCCACCACCTTTGAATCCGACGGTGACGATGTTAACAAACTGATCATAGGATCCTGAATCGTTTAGATTACTGTAGATTGCATTTGCCTCTACCCACTCAGCCTGACCAAAAAGGTCAACAACAGGATAAATATGATAGATAAAAAAGTGGGCCGGCGGCCCAGAGATCTGCAAGTTAAATAAAACTTCTGGCCGACCTCCACGCCCAGGCGTAAGTCTCATAAAACTAGCAACCAAAAGCTGGCCTAAATGTTCTATCTCCTGTCGTATAGCTTGGTGCGTGTCCGATACCGGCTCACTATGCGAAACACGTAAAATCTTTCGCTTTGAAATAGAGATTTCTGCTGCGACTTCTCCCTCTTCAAGTGAACGTGCCAGCGGATATTCGGTAAAAACATGTTTGTCATGTTCAAGTGAAGCTATAACAATTTCACCGTGACTGTCGTTTGCAGTACAAACGATAATTCCATCTAGATCCTCTTGCTGAAGCATTTCGTGCCAATTTGGCATGAACCTAGCATTATATTTTTTCGCCAAGTCGGACCCAGTCTCCATGTTTCTCGAAGAAATAGCAACTAGTTCGACAACATTATTATGGGCCAAATTCCTTGCATGATTCCCAGCCATCCCACCAGACCCAACGATTCCGATTCTAACTTTTCCTTTCGACATTTGACTCCAAAAACTATGTTGGATTGCTGCCGAGCATAATTGAGATATCCCCCTCGCTCGCCACTTCAGCCCCAACAAAAGTTTTGCCAGAGACCCTCACAAAGGAACGTCGCTTACGTATGACTTCAACTTCTAGCCGCAACTGATCACCTGGCACTACTGGTTTCCTAAATTTTGCCTCATTAATAGAGGCAAAATACCCAATCTGATTTTCCTGATCGATTTCTTGCAATATCAACCAAGCTGCCAGCTGAGCTAAACCCTCTACCTGTAAAACACCTGGCATCACTGGCTCTTGCGGAAAATGCCCTTGNAAAAACTGTTCGTTAAACGACAGGTTCTTNANNCCAACAGCNCTTTTCCCATNNTCGTATTCAATAACNCNNTCGACCATACACATTGGAAAACGATGTGGNAGNATCNGATAAATATCCTTAGCTTCCACCGAGCTNANGNANGACACTANTANTATCAATCAGCCTAGCCTCNGCAAGCGACATAACAAGTTCAGCATGAANTTNATGCCCTGATTTAATCGCAATNACATNTGCNTTTGGTAATTGGCCTGCNAAGTANAAATCNCCAATAAGATCTAAGATTTTATGNCGAACAAACTCATCGCTAAACCTTAATTCGCTGCTCNCACTTCCATCATCCTCAANAACAACAACATTTTCATAACTAGCNCCANGACCAATCCCTAATTCTTTAAGNATNTCTACNTCNCTNGCCAAGCAGAAACTTCGTGACGGTGCAATCTCACTAATGTATNNNTCTGGNGTAATTNTAAAAGTTGCCATTTGTGTTGGTAACTGCGGATGATCATAAACAAAAGTTATTTGAAAATGACTTGATGGTAAAAGTACAAGTTGTCGTTCACCATCGTCAACAGAAATAGGCGATTGCAGATTGATGAATTTCTTATCCGAATTTTGTTCAGCTATGCCCACATCCATGAGACGTTCGACATAGGGCAACGAACTTCCATCAAGCGNCGGCAACTCAGGCCCATCAACATCGATTTGGGCATTATCGATGCCTATTCCACCAAGTGCTGANAGTAAATGCTCAACACTATTGATTTTTGTGTGGCCATCACCAATGCTGGTGCAACGCGGCAAATCAGCTTGATAGTTTTCTGGACAGGCCTTTAATGCCGGAGTTCCGTCCAAATCTATTCGCTGAAAAACAATACCGTAGTTTTCGGGAGCAGGCTTGATTGTAGCTNTTACAGGCTGACCAAGCATTAAACCCTNACCTGAAATGCTAATCTCTTTCGTTAGCGTTCTTTGTTTTGCCAAACTACCTCCTAAAACCTCGTCAGGTTTTTTTTACGCTTTATTTCTCCAATCATTCTCTGATGTTCCTGCAAACTCTTAGAAAAATNATGGCTGANGTTATTAATTGCTACAAAGAAAAAATAAGGAACATCNTCAGGGTAAAGGGCCGCAAGAATGCAAGACTCTCCCGGGTTACATATCGGTCCTGGAGGTAATCCTCGATGCACATAAGTATTATAGGGTGTATCCTTTTTCAAATCAGATTTAGTGAGTNGGCGCTTCGGATCACCTAAACCATAGATAACGGTGGGATCGGCGTCCAATCTCCAACCCAAGCGCAACCGATTGTGGAAAACACCAGATATGACGGCCCGTTCCTCGGAAAGTGTCGCCTCCATTTCAATTATTGAAGCCAGTGTGATAATATCGTGGCNTGACATACTAATAGCATCTGCGGCTTTTTTCATATTGTCAGTCCACTGCCGATCAAAGCGTTTCAACATGGTTTGAATCACAGTTTCAGCTGATACACCATCGCCAAAATAGTAGGTATCTGGAAAAAGATATCCCTCCAAAAAGTCACTCTCTATATTATATTTAACCTGCCAGTTTGGATCTCGCGAAGCCTGCCNGAATTGGTCTCCGGAACCAAACCCTGACTGTTCATAGATTTGAGCAATTTCGTTTAACGTTTTACCTTCNGGGACAACAAATTTCCGCATAATTGCTTTTCCATCGCGGAGGCAGTAGAAAATCTGAAGCGAATTCATCGCGCCACTAAGGCGNTAGGTACCTGCCNTTANATTTCGACTTGTACCNGTAAACCGGGTCAACAAATTGAAAGCTAATGGTGTTCGAATCAGATTCTTATGTGCTAAATCTTCAGCAATCAAACGAGAACTTCTACCCGATTTCACTTGAAAGATAATAGGTGTNGCGCTACTTTGCATTGGTCGAAAAANCAAAAATGCGACAGCGNTTGAAACTAAAATGACAAAGATAATCAAAATAAGCGAAACAGCGACTTTGTGCATTATCGGGCAAATTTNAGGGTAAGCGAAACTGGTTTAGGTATCCTTCAAGAATCAAAACCGCTGCGATTTGATCAATAACTTTCTTGCGCTTTTTCTTACGATTCGCAACCGTTGCTTGAAAGATACGTTCTGCCTCAACTGTTGTCAGCCTTTCATCCCAAAAAACGATTTTCGCTTTCGTCTTTTTCTCCAATTTCCTAGAAAATCCTTGTACCTTTTCAGCTTGAATNCCGATTTCACCGTTGAGCCGCTTTGGCAATCCAACAACTATAGTTTCAACATCTTTCTCCATAAAAATTCGGCACAAATGCTGAATGTCCTTTTTAAGCCCTATNCGTTCAATTGTTTTTAGAGGATGTGCAAACAAGAGATCTTCACTAATAGCTATACCTATTCTTACATCGCCTACATCTANGCCAACTACACTCATACTTTTAAATCCAGATAAAATAAAGATGNAAATTAAAANCTCACAGAGACAGCAGAAAGCTATCTAAAATCAATACTTAAGGTCAGTTAAGTTGGTCAAGCCAACTTTGGCNAGTATCTTTGGATACNTTTTCAAATACATACGTGTTTCCTAAATAACCGAAAAGTTCGAAGAAATACTCAACTGACACTNCNCATAAAGAATTAGATCATGAATATATTNAGTCGTCCGTTTTCCACTTAAAAAGATGGGGAATTGAGTCAATGAGAGATTACTTAAGAATAGATATTGTTTTATGATCAAACAAAAAAACAGCGGCATACAATGCCGCTTAGCCCAACTTTAATAATAATAGCATTCACTCATATGAGTGTCAAGAGCAAACCCTACCGCAGCAATAGCTTAATTTTTACTTGAAATTATAAGCTGTACATGATATTATGGTATCCTCGTATAAGTAGATAGGGAAGGTTAGAGTAATGATTATTTCCTCAGTGTCAGNGGGCTTGGTGCAGGAAGCACGAAGGTTTTCGACAGAAAACCAGTCGCGATTAGAAAGAGCTACTGAGAGTCGTCTGAGAACTGAGCGCAAAGGTTCTGTCACAGAAACCAATCAGNCTGATGCCACAANGGAACCGGGCCGCATCGTTTCGATTGCAGAATATCTCGCTCCCGATTCCCCTGAAGTTCAGGNNCAACTATCCTCGCTTGCNCCAGCATTAAACTCACCAATCAACGAACAATTACGTGATGCTCTGAATCTTTCAGGCCAATCAAATAAGAGNAACAATAATTACAGTAGTGTTCAGCCTTCAATTTCTGCCTACAGTACTACTTTAAANGGTAGTAATGGGACACNTCGAACCAATTCTGCTAAGTTCAGTGTGCAATCGATCAATAATCTGTTTGGAGCTGCCAACCTTATAAGCAGNCAAGAATCGCTTTATGAAGCTGTTACTCCTTCCTTAATCTCAATTACTACAGGTATTACCACCAATGGGGCAACGGTTAATCGACGCCTATAACCTTCCCTAAATTAAGAACTTTTGAATAAACAAGGGAATAATGGTAAAGGTGTAACCCTCCGCTCCATCATACTTTCCGCTTTTATTATCCCCTTCAATGCATATTTCCTAATTAATAATCATGTCTACCTGAGTGGGCTTGCAACCACGATTTCGCTTTTTTACAACGTCATTATTATCCTTACCATCGTTATTTTCATAAATTTCGGAGTTAAGTTAATAATTCCAGAAGGCGGNCTCAACCGNGGAGAAATNCTCACCATCTATGTCATGTTGTCAATTGCATCAGCGATGGCAGGTCATGATATGCTACAAACAGTTGTACCTGCCCTAACACATGCATTTTGGTATGCAACCCCTGAAAATGATTGGCAACAGCTTTTCTGGCGTTATCTGCCAAATTGGTTAACAATGGGAATTTCAGATGAGATCACTCCCTATTATCTTGGTGATTCTTCACTTTATACAGGTAGGCGGCTTTATCATTGGCTCGNGCCAACTTTATGGTGGACGTTATTCTTTACTGCTTTGATCGTTACCTTGGTCTGTCTAAGCTTGTTTTTTCAGGAACAATGGATTCGATATGAACGGCTATCATATCCAATTGTCCACTTACCAATTGAATTGACTGATTTAGGAANCAGCCTTTTTAGCTCCCGATTGATGTGGATAGGGTTTTCAATATCAGCCGGTCTGGCAATTTTGAATGGCCTTCATTATCTTATTCCAACTTTTCCTATGTTTCCCAACCGACAGTATGAAATCGGTGCACTTTTCTTGCAAAAGCCATGGAATGCCATCGGCTGGACACCTATATATGTGTTGCCTTTTGCCATTGGTTTAGCCTTTTTCATGCCACTCGATCTCTCTTTTTCAGTCTGGTTTTTTTTCTGGTTTTGGAAAGGTGTTCGAATCTTTGGTAGTACTGCTGGGTTTCAAGGNTTACCAGGTTTTCCCTATGCTGATGAACAAACAACAGGAGCTTATATTGCCATTGCTATTTTTTCCGCTTGGAGCGCTCGCCACCATCTAAAACAGGTATTTTCATTAGACAAGCGAAAAAACAACTGGGCAATTCTTGGCTTTGTCGCTGGATTCAGTTTCCTGACTTTCTGGATGATGCGCGCTGGGATGTCGTTTGGAGTTATCTTAGCTTACTTATTAATTTATTTTACGATTGCCTTAGCCATTACACGAATACGAGCAGAATTAGGTCCTCCAACTCACGAAATGTACCAATCAACACCACANAANCTATTNGTNCTCTCTATCGGCACTCGACGCCTAGGTCCAANAAACCTGACCGTAATGAGCTTGTTATGGGGGTTTAACCGTGGATATCGGGCGCATCCAATGCCTCACACTCTTGAAGGCTTCAAACTCGCTGATATTGCCCAAATACATCGAGGTAAATTGGCATTCGCTATAGTATTAGCGGCAATTATCGGAACATTATCAGCCTATTGGGCTTTCATTGATATGTCGTATCGAAACGGGGCTGAAAACAATCCCGGCTGGGGAGGATTTAAGGACCTACAAAGCTGGCTTTATTATCCTAAACCAACTAATTTTGTTGCNTTAATTTTCATGGGAATTGGTGTGCTGATTACCTCTGTNCTCCGGTTNATGCGGATAAACTTTCTNTGGTGGACATTACATCCCGCTGGCTTNGCTCTCACAGGNAGTACNTGGACAGTTGGATGGTTATGGTTTTCAGTTTTTATCAGTTGGTTGGCTAAATGGATTTTGCTCAAGCAAGGAGGAATNGGTGCCTATCGTCGAGCAGTACCTTTCTTTATGGGCTTACTGTTTGGAGATTATCTTATCGGTGGCAGTTGGATAATCATNAGGCTAATATTTAACGTTAACACTTATGTNTTTTGGCGTTAATTCACATTTATAATAAAACAGGTTAACATTCTTCGGTCTGTATCTTAAGCATAGATTTATATCGTGACCAGAGAAAGTAGAATCCCAAATCTCGATTGATCTACTCATGAAACAGGGCAAACACGATTATTCTTAAGTNTNTNATCTAGCTGTTCACCAATATCAACTACCTTAACAAANTAGNGATNGNANGTTGAAAANGAGCCCCNATCANTCACCNCNNTTTCGAATCACATCAGAGCTTCTTCNTCACTAACACGCCTCTGCCCGCTTCCATGTAGCNCAGCAGATTCGATTGTTGGCTCTGATTCTCCTGCCTCAACCATCCGTCGAATAAGACGTTCTCGCATGATATTTTGCACACCTGAATGCGAGTTTAGCCCAATTAGATTTCGCAATTCGTATGGATCTGCTTNCAGATCATAAAGATACTGCTCGATGTAATGATCTGACCCAGCGTCTTTACCTCCACTTTTATCAGGAGCATCAACCGCATATTTCCACCGGTGTGTTCGCACGGCACGCCCAACCTGTGCTTCGCTAATCTGTGTGAATATTTCTTGTGGCCAATTATTTNGCTCACCTCTGATTAAGGGTAGAATAGACGAACCTTGCATGTTATCNGGAACTGGGATCCCCGCAGCATCAAGCAGTGTTGGCGGTAGATCGATTAAACTTACCAGCTCAGAGATTTCACCTCCACTGGTAAAAACTCCTCCATGAAACGTAGTTGGAACACGTATAGAACTCTCATGTGCTGATCTTTTATATTCCGAATTCCTGGTTTTGAAATGACACCCATGATCAGATGTAAAAAGTATAACGGTATCATCCTGCATCCCCAAACTTTTGAGTGCGTCGAGCAACCGCCCAAAGGCCTCATCAAGCCGTTTGACCATCCCGTAGTATCCAGCCAAGTGCTGGTGAGTTGAACCACCCAATGCTGCCAGATCTGGCGGAATCCACTTTCCAGCATACCGTTCCCGATAACCGTCCGGTGGGGGATAATCATCCAGATGATTTTGGTGATGAGGTTCGATATACGATAAAAACAGGAAAAACGGATCAGTTTGATGATCGTTTACATAACGAATAGCTGCATCAGTAAGCGCATCAACTCGATATCCTGGCAACTTCACCGGATTATTATCATTATCATATACCTCCATATGGTAGGCATCCGAAGTAAATTCCAAGACATTGGATGCCAGCCAGAAGTCATAACCACCACGATTAGCTTCAGTTACCGGTTCTTCTGTTGCCAAGTGCCATTTGCCGATGTAACCCGTCTGATACCCGGAATCTTTAAAATAGTGTGCCAGTGTCTTCGATTCGGTTGGAAGGGGAATGCCATTTCGAAAGCAACCAGTTGTTGTAGCATACATGCCCGTTTGCAGACACGATCTTGCTGGACCACATACAGGTTGACATGTGAACGAATACCGCACATGGGTTCCACGCTGTGCAATTCGGTCAAAGTTTGGCATCAAATCTAACGGATTACCATGAAGACCTGAGGTATCCCATCGTTGCTGGTCTGTAAAGAAAACAATGACATTTGGTCTATTCTTTTTTGACATGAGTCCTTCCTATAACTCAGCGGTTCTGCCGAGGCATGATGTTTTTCATTTTGCGCCATCCAATAAGTTCAATACTAAGAGCTTCGATTAGGTTTTTCAGTTCTGGATCGGTGAAAATACGAAATTCATCATAACGCTTCTGCCAGGCGTTGGTGATGTTTTGAATTTC